>WFPG01000170.1 GCA_015487755.1 Acidobacteriota bacterium | reverse complement strand
CTATCAGTTTTATTACTTTATTTCTTATGCTTTTTTTGGCTAATGAAAGGTCTATTTCCCCCGGTTTTTTAAATTTTATATAGCCTTTTTTATAACAATCAAAAAGGTTTTTAAAAACATAAAACTCAGGGGAACGAAACTCCATAGCGATATTTTCAACACTCTTTTTCCCGTTTATTACCCTGAGAAGTTTTGCATGGTTTGGGGATAGTGGCAGTGAATCAACGACTTTGTCAAATACTATAACAGGGATATAATCTCTGTTTGGGATAACTTTTCTTATTCTTTCCCATTCGTCCACCCTTCTTGCCGCTTCGAGAATAACTGCATTAGGGTCTACTTCAACCTCAAGCATGTCAAGTTCTATGGTTTCATTAGGGATAAATTCGTACTCACCTTCTTCCCATGTAAAAGCGCTGTAAATTGTTTCTTCAATTTTGGTTTTTATAAAGTTTTTCATCTTTTCTTCACTAACAATTCCCTCTTCAACAAGCATTTTTCCTAACATCATCTTTTTTTCTTTTTGTGCGTCAATAGCCTCTTTAAGCCCTTTTTCGGTGATTATGCCGTAACTAATAAGGAATTGCCCTAAATATTCGTTTGGGTTTTCAGATGCAGTTGCTATAATTTTGCCGTTTTTAAAGTAAACCTTTTTTGTTTCTTTATAGTTTGTGATCTTTAATAACCCTGTATGTCCACCGACGGCAATAAATTGCATTGCATCCGCAATGCCCATTAACTCAAGAGAGCCTTTTAATTGCGGCATTTTTTCCCTTTCTTTTCAGGCCAGCCCTGGATAACTTTTTGTTTAACTCTCGAAAGTGCGAGGCTGCATTCAGGAACATCGTTTGTTATTGTAGAGCCTGCTCCAATATAAGAAAAATCCCCAATTTTAACTGGAGCAACCAATTGGGTGTCGCTTCCTATAAAGCAGTTTTTTCCTATTACTGTTTTGTGTTTCTTTTCTCCGTCATAATTGCAGGTTATTGTGCCTGCTCCGATATTTGTATTTTCCCCTATTTCACAATCACCGAGGTAAGAGAGGTGAGATGCCTTTACTCCTTTACCCAGAATTGCTTTTTTAGTTTCAACAAAGTTTCCTATTTTAATATTTTCGCTTGTAATTGTGCCCGGCCTTAGCCTTGCAAAAGGCCCTATTGCACAATTGGCTCCTATTTTAGCCCCTTCAATGTGGGAGTATTCTAAAATATCGGTGTTTTCTGCAATTTCACTGTTTATAATTACACATCCGGATTTTAATGTGCAATTTTCACCTATTTTGCTTCCTGTTTCTATAATTACTCCGGGATAGATTTCTGTATCTTTTCCTATTTCAACATTGTCTTCTATTCTAACCGTATCAGGCTGATAAATTGTGACCCCACTATTCAAATGTTTTTCAATGTTTCTATTAACAGCGATTATATCCGCTATTGCCAGTTGTTTTCTATCGTTTACCCCGTAAAAATTTTCTTCATTTTCCGTTTTGAAAACGGCAATTGAGTAGCCTTTGTGTTTTAAGATTGACGGTAAATCCGTAAGGTAGTATTCGTTTTGAGCATTGTTGTTTGAGATGTCTTTAAGGTGTTTGCTCAACAAAGAGTTTTTAAAAAGGTATATTCCCGAATTTACAAGGTTGTTTTTTCTTTCTTCCTCATTTGCGTCTTTTTCTTCTATTATGTTGAAAAACTCTCCGTCTATTTCAAACACTCTCCCGTACCCTTTAGGGTTTTCAGTGTAAAAAGCGAGAATAGAAGCTTCAGCCTTTCTTTCAATAGTAAATTTGATAAACTCTTCAATATCCTTTTGCTCTATTAACGGGGTATCACCGGGAGTGATTAAGGTATATCCCTCAAGATCAGAATAAAATTCAGACGCACACATAACCGCGTGAGCGGTTCCCAGCCTTTCTTTTTGTTCAAAGATTTCTATGTTTTTGTCTTTTACAAATTCTTTTGCTATTTCAATGTTTTTTCCGAAAACCACACCTGTTTCAATGTTCAGTTTTTCCGCTATATTTAAAATCCTGAATAAAATGGGGATACCTGCAACTTTATGAAATACTTTCGGGATTGAGGATTTCATCCTCTTTCCTTCACCGGCTGCTAAAACAAGCCACTTAATTTTATCCATATCTTATTTTCCTAAAATTTTTGTAGCAACAGGTTTAAGAATAGGGTCTTTTACCGCAATATGGATTATTGAGGGGTTTATATCAACGGCTTTTTTCAGGTATTTTTCAGCGGTGATTTCGTTGTTTTCTCCCGCTTCCGCAAGTGCGCAAAGGTAAAGGTATGTCTCATTTTTATTTTTATTTTTGCCAAAGATTTGTTCCAGAACCTTTTTGGATTCTTCGAATTTTCCATTGTTTATTAGGTAGACGGCGTAACCGTAGTCAATTTCATTTTTAGTTTTTTTGTTTTTGTTAAGTTTTTCATTACAAATTGCTATGTAACTTTTGCATTTTGCTTTTAACTGTAGATTATCGGATTTATCAGCCGCTTTGGAAAATTTTTCAAGCGCTTTTTTATAATCTTTTTTTGCAAACAATTCGAGCCCTTCTTCGAAAAATTTTATTGCCATGTCCATCCCCCTCAGGTAATAGTTTCTTATAAAAGG
>WFPG01000169.1 GCA_015487755.1 Acidobacteriota bacterium | reverse complement strand
GTGTACAGATAATCCCGGAGTATGGGAATATATAGCCAACTGGGCAAGAAAGCACTCTATATGGGTGCTTGCCTACGGAACAGGTTGCGGAGCAATTGAATTGCCGCCTACAATGACTTCAAGGTACGATGCCGAAAGATTCGGGTTAAGAGGTGCGGCAACCCCGAGGCAGGCTGATTTGTTGATTATTTCAGGTTATCTTTCTACAAAAACTTTAAAAAGGGTAATAAGGACTTACGAACAGATGTATGACCCTAAATATGTGCTTGCTTTAGGCTCTTGCACAATTAACGGCGGAATGTACTGGGATTCTTACAATACAATAAAGAAACTTGACCTTTACATCCCTGTTGATGTCTATGTGGCAGGCTGTATGCCGAGGCCTGAGGCAATAATTCAGGGTATTATTGCCTTGCAGAAGAGAATCGAAGAGGGAAGAGCAGAAGGGGCTAAAAAGTATAAGGAAAATATTGAATGGTACAAGAAAAACCAGAGAGAAGTTCTGGGAGACGATTTTCTTCCCGATTACACATGGAACTTTGAGGGGGGAATATGAGTTACCTTGCTGAGTTAAAAGAAAAACTTGAAAATATGTTCTCCCCTGAAAAAAGTTATTTTCCCAAAGAAGATACCCTTTCAATAACGCTATCAAATGGAAATGTCAGGGGAGCGCTTGCTTATTTAAGGGATACTGAAGGATTTAGGCACTTTGTAATGCTTTCCTGTGTTGATTGGCTTGAGGATAACAAATTTGAACTGGTTTACATAGTATGGAACCCTGAAAAAAAGGTTACCGTATTTGTAAAAACCCTTATAGACAGGGAAAAGGCTGAATTCCAATCCCTGCACCATATGTGGAGGCAGGTATGCACCTATGAGAGGGAAATCTGGGAGATGTACGGAATAAACTTTGTCGGACACCCAAGGCTTGAGCCTTTTATCCTTGAAGACTGGAAGGGAATGCCTCCTATGAGAAGGGATTTTGACACCCTTCACTATGTAAACGAACACTATGAATGGCGTGAAGGCAGGGAAGAAAGTTATAAACCCAGAGATTACATAGGCGAAGTCTTTGACGAATGGAGAAAGAAATGAGCAAGGTGGTAAAGATATTTCACGGGCCTCAACACCCAGGTATTACCGGGAACATGAGTGTTGAACTTGACTTAATAGGTGAAACTATAGTTAAGGCTAAAACCCATGTAGGTTACCTTCACAGGGCTTTTGAAAAACTTATTGAAAGAAGAACGGCAATGCAGGCTTTCACAATTGTGTGCAGAATATGTGTGCCGGAGCCTGACCCAAATGAAGAAAACTTTGCAAGGGCAATTGAAGAGTTAACAGGGCTTGAGGTTCCCGAAAGGGCAAAATGGATAAGGGTTCTGGTGCTTGAACTTTCAAGGCTTGCGGCATACCACCTCTGGATGGGCGGGCAGGCAGGCTCAACAGGTTTATACACAGTGCCTCAATGGGCTGTCGGTTACAGGGATTACATCCTTGATTTGTTTGAAGAGTTGACAGGCGGAAGGGTTTACCACATGTACATAATACCCGGCGGTGTTAGAAGGGATTTGCCCACAGGCTTTCTTGATAAGGTATCTGAAGTTATGGATTTTATTGAATCAAAACTCCCTGAATTTGATAGGCTGTTTTTTGACAACGCTGTTTTCAAGAAAAGGGCTATCGGCACGGCTGTAATTGACCCTGAAACCGCAATTGAAAGGGGAGTTGTAGGGCCTCCTTTAAGAGCCTGCGGAATTGCTTCCGATGTTAGAAGGGATGCGCCTTACGAGGTTTACGACAAACTTGATTTTGATGTAATCACCGAAACAGGCGGCGATGTTTACGCAAGGGCACTTGTTAGAAGAAGAGAAATGGAGCAATCAATAAAGATTATCAGGCAGATTATAAAGTACATTCCCGACGGCCCTTACAGAACAAAGATACCTTACCCGATGAACTGGAAGTTGAAAGCAGGGGAAACCTATGTGAAGACTGAATCTGCAAGGGGAGAATTCGGCTACTACATGGTTACGGACGGAAGCGAATACATCAGAAGGATGAATGTAAGGGGTCCCGCTTATGTTCACGGGGTAAGTTTGTTGGAAGATATGCTTGAAGGGGCACAACTTGCTGATGTTGCAATGATTATGAACTCTCTGGGCACATGCCCGCCTGAGATTGAAAGATAAGGGGTGCACTATGGGATGGGGAATTGATTTAAAAGGCATTGTTTCACCTTTTACAGCGTTGAAATACCTTGGAAAACACCCTCATACGGTAAGGTATCCGTATGAAAAAAAGAAAACTGCAAAAAGATACAGGGGATTTCACATAAACGACCTTGAAAAGTGCGTCGGCTGCGGAAACTGTGCAAAAATCTGCATGAACGAAACAATTGACATGGTAAAGGTTGAGGGTATTGAGCCTAAAAAGGGAGATTCAGGTTTAAGGCCTAAAGTTGATTACGGAAGATGCTGCTGGTGTGCATTGTGCGTTGATGTTTGTCCCACAGGTTCTTTGAAACTCTCAACAGAGTATGTTTATGTTGACGAAGACCCTAACTCTTTCCTCTATATCCCCGGATTGGAGAGAAAAGAGTATGAGGAAAAAGTCGGCTGGACATGTGAAACTGAACTTGACTCTCTCCTTGACCTTGAAAGGGTGCCCATGAAGATTATGCCACCTGAAGAAAGGGTTAAAACCTTTGCAGAGGCTGTTTACGGCTACACCGTTGAAGAGGCAAAGAGAGAGGCTGAAAGGTGCACGGGATGCGGTGTATGTATATCCGCCTGCCCTGACAGAATGCACATACCTGACTACATAAAGGCGATTAGAGACGGGCAGTTTGACGAATCAGTAAGAATAATTTACGATAACAACCCTCTTCCTGAAATGTGCGGAAAAGTCTGCACAAGAAGGTGTGAATTTAACTGTATTATGACTCACAGGGCGGGACAGGATAACGCTATTGCAATAAGATGGTTGAAGAGGTTTGCATGCGAGCAGTTTGAAAGTTACGAAGAAGTGCTTAACTTGGAGCCTCAGCCTTTAAACGGCAAAAAGGTTGCAATAGTGGGCGGCGGGCCTTCCGGCCTAACCGTTGCTTACTATTTAAGGCTTAAAGGGTATGAGACAGTTATATTTGAGGAAATGCCTAAAGCAGGCGGTATGACAATGGCTGGAATTCCAAAGTACAGGTTCCCGATACCTTCTCTTGACAAGCAGTTAAATCACATTAAATCCGTCGGTGTTGAGATAAGGGAGAACACAAAAGTTGTTAAAGGCGAGCCGAAATCTTCCAACGAGGTTTCTTTTGAGAAATTGAAAGAAGAATTTGATGCCGTTTACCTTGGCATAGGCTTAACCCAGCCGATGAAGTTAGGGGTTGAAGGAGAAGACCTTGAAGGCTCAATTCAGGCATTGCCGCTTCTCAGGGCAGTTAACTTCGGAGAAAAGATAAATGTAGGGCAGAAAGCGGTTGTCATAGGCGGCGGAAATGTTGCTATGGACTGTGTAAGGGTATTGAGAAGGTTCGGCGTTGATGTGACCCTCTCTTACAGAAGAAGGGAAGTTGACATGCCTGCAGACCACGAAGAAATCCACGAAGCGAAAGAGGAAGGTGTTGTATTCAGAACTCAGACAATCCCTGTTGAAATTATCGGAGACGAAAACGGAAAGGTTAAGGCGATTAAGATTCAAAGGGCTGAAATGCAGCCTGACCCGAAAGGCGGAAGGCCGAGGCCTGTTCCTATTGAAGGTGCTTACGAAGTATGGGAATGCGACAATGTTATCGCCGCTATCGGCCAGAAGGCAGACTACTCATTCCTTCCTGACGAGATTGTTGAAAAACTTGATTTACAATGGGGCAAAATCCCTGTTAACGAGCGCGGCATGACAAAGGTTGAAGGAATATTTGCAGGCGGCGACGCAGTAAACTGGACTGCCGACGCAATCTCCGCTATTGCTGACGGCTTAAAGGCTGTCAAAGGCATTGACGAGTATTTAAGCAAAAAATAAAAACCTGATTTATAAACTTCAGGGGGCTTTTGCCCCCTTTTTTTGTTTTTAATTTTAAAATTTTTGCTATAGTTTTTTATATGAGAAAGATTTTTGTTGTTGATGACGAAGAGGGAATTTTAACTTTAATTAAAGTTCACCTGGAAAAAGAAGGATTTTGTGTAAAGTGTTTTGAAGAGGGGAATTCCCTTTTTGAGCAGTTAAAGGAAGATGTTCCCGATTTGATTATTCTTGATGTTATGCTTCCCGGCCTTGACGGTTTTCAAATTTTGAAAATTTTAAGGGAAAGTGAGGAGTATAGGGAGATACCCGTTATTATGCTTACCGCCAGGGGGGAAGAGTATGACAGGGTTTACGGGCTTGAATCAGGGGCGGACGATTATGTAACAAAGCCTTTTTCTGTGAGGGAATTGGCAGCAAGGGTTAAAACTGTTTTAAAGAGGGTTTTAAAAGAGGGAAATATCTTAACATATAAAGACGAAATTGTTATCAACCTTGAAACTCACGATGTTTTTTTGAAAGGAAAAAAGATAGATTTAACATTAACTGAGTACAACCTTTTAACCCTTTTTTTAAAAAATCCCAACAAGGTTTTTTCAAGAAGCAGAATTTTAGACAAAGCGTGGGAAGAAAAATATGTTAGTGAAAGAACTGTTGATGTTCATTTGAAGCATTTAAGGGATAAATTGGGAGATTTAGGTAAAAGGATTGTCAATGTCAGGGGGGTAGGATATAAGTTTGAAGGATAGTAAACTGTTTAAAAAACTTGTTGTTTTTGTGGGCGGGCTGCTTTTTTCCCTTTCAGTTCTTTCAATCTTTGTAAGCTACGCTGTTTTTAAAAATATTTATATTAAAATCCTTGTCAATGATTTGAGAAACGATATTTCGCTTTATTCAAAAGATGCGGTTGAGTTTTTGAAGGCAAATAATTTTAATGAGCTTGACAGGGAAGTTAAACTTTTAGGAAAAAAGACAGGTTTGAGAATAACGGTTATACTTCCCGACGGAAAGGTTGTTGCCGATTCCGATTATGACCCTGCAAAGATGGAGAATCACAAAAATAGGCCTGAAATAATTGACAGTATGAATTCCGGGTTCGGCTATTCAATAAGGTTTAGCCACACTTTAAAAAGAAAAC
>WFPG01000168.1 GCA_015487755.1 Acidobacteriota bacterium | reverse complement strand
GTCATAGGGAACGGAAAAGTACTCTATCGAATCAACAGCCATATTTGCAATTCTTATGTATAGTTTCTTTCTCCACTTCGCCATTCCCCTTTGCTCCCCGATTATTATCTTTTGCCTTCCCAAAAATACGCTTATGTCTTCCTCGTTTATGTCAACTCCGTTTTGCTTAATGAGAGATACAACATTTTCAAAGTTTTTGTCTTCCATAAAACCGTATCTTGCAATTACATATTTAAAACCTGAACCTAAATCCTTTATCTCAATTTTATCCTTATTTGGAACCCTCGGCAGGCTTTCTGTTACAAAGTGAAGAAATATAACCTGAGAATGTATAACCTTATTGTGCTCTATGTTGTGTAAAAGCGCCCTCGGAACAACATCGGGAGTGCCCGCAAAAAAGAATGCATTCCCCCTTACCTTTACTGCGTCTTTAAAGGATTCAGAAGTTTTAAAATCCTCAAGTTTAACTACACTCCCCCTGTACCTTTCAGACAGGATTTCCCTTCCCTTTTTCCAGGTAACAAGGATTAAAAAGAATATTGCCCCTATCAAAAGCGGGAACCATGCACCGTGGGTTATTTTCCCGACATTTGCAAAGAAAAACATCAAGTCAACTATTGCAAAGATACCGCAAACAAACCAGACTTTTGCTTTGCTCCATTTAAACTTTTCAACCGCTACAACCGCAAAGAGCATTGTGGTAACAAGCATTGTGGAAGTAACCGCAACACCGTACGCCCCTGCTAATTTTGTTGAGGATTTAAAGCCAATAACAAGTCCAATTGTTGCTATCATTAAAATCCAGTTTATTATTGGGACATAGATCTGCCCCTCTTTTAATGCAGAGGTATGAATTATCTTTAATCTCGGCAGATAACCCATTTCAACCGCCTGCATTGTTAAAGAGAAAGAGCCTGTAATTACCGCCTGAGAGGCAATTATTGTTGCCATAGTAGCCAGAATCACGGTAGGTATTAAAAGGTAAGAGGGCACCATTGAGAAAAAGGGGTTTTTTATTAAAGAAGGGTTGTTTAAAAGCATTGCCCCCTGTCCGAAGTAATTTAATAAAAGCGCAGGGAAAACTACGAAAAACCAGGTTAGCCTTATAGGGTTTTTCCCGAAATGCCCCATATCCGCATACATTGCCTCTGCACCTGTTACAACAAGAAAAACAGAGCCTAAAACCATAAATGCGTGTATTTTATTTGTAAAAAAGAACTTAACCGCATACAGCGGGTTTAATGCTTTAAATATATTCAAATTATCCAAAACATGATAACCGCCTGAAATTGCAAGTACTAAAAACCAGACAAAGATTATAGGCCCGAAGAGTTTACCAACCTTTGCAGTCCCTTTACTTTGAAAAAGGAATAAAACAGTAAGTATTGCTATTGTAACAGGAATTACAAAGGGGGTAAATTTATCCGTTAAAACCTCTAATCCCTCTATGGCACTCATTACCGAGATTGCGGGGGTTATCATTCCGTCTCCGTAAAGCAAGGATGCGGCAAATATTCCTATTGTTATGAGTATTAGCCTTTTTCTTCCAGTCCTTTTAGGGTTTTTCGGGTTAACTAAAGAGGTTAAAGCCATAATTCCGCCTTCACCATTATTGTTAGCGTTCATAACAAAAATAAGGTATTTAATACTTACAACAATTGTTAATGCCCAGAATATAAGGGAAAGCACCCCGAATATATTTTCAGGGCTTACCTTTATACCGTACTCCCCGTAAAAGCACTCTTTAATTGCATAAAGGGGGGATGTTCCGATGTCTCCAAAAACAACTCCCAAAGCGGCAACGGATAGTTTAAAAAGATTGTCCTTTTTTTCCATATAAAACCCCTAAAATGATTTTTTATCAATAAAATAAAGCAATTTTTCAATCCCCAACACCTTAAAATATAAAGTTGAATCCCCCTCGCATTCCGATACCCACTTACGCAAAAGGGGAATTTGTTTGTTTACATCTTCTTCGGGGGAAAAGGAAGCAAGCACAATGTGAACCTCTTTAAAGTATTGTTTCAGGGTTTTAGCCAATTGGTTTAAGTACCTTATCTTTTCCCTTACTTTTTTACCCTTTTCAGTGTTGGATTTGCCTAAATCTATAAAGTAATTGACACAGGATTTGCATTCGTATCCTTCAATGTAATCTTTGCCCCAGAAAACAACATCAAGGTTTTTCCCTGTAATCTCTTCTTTTCCGCATTTTATTTCAAGAATTTCCCTGTTCAGCATAGGCTGGCAATGCATTGAAAGCAAATCAACCTCTCCCTTTTTCACAGGCCCGATTCTGTACAAGATCTCTTCAAAAAGCCTGCCTTTTCTTAAAGAGATTACATCGTCCTGGGGTATTTCGTAACCGCTTGAGTTTTCACTGTGTTTTTCAAAAAAAGCAAGTATTAAAAACTTTAATTTAACTAAATCCTCTTTAGGTAAATCAAGCATTCTCAAAAATTCGTCAAGTTTTCCGGACGAACGAAAGCAATCAAAATCCCTTATATGGTCAACGGTTTCAACCAAACTTGCAAGGGAAAGTATTAATTCTTTTCTTATATTCCCTCTTTTACACGCAACAAAATCGGCTAATTCTTTTGTAGGCAAGCCTAAAAACCTCTCTTTTTCAACAAAGCAACTGAATATGTTTTTCCTTGCCGGTTTAAAGTATTTTTTTCGATGCATTACCTCTCCCTTACACAGTCAAGCAACAGCCTTAAAAATTCTGTCTCAACCCATTTATCATGGGCAGGGTCATTGTCATTTCCTAACCTTACAACCACTATGTTGTAATCGGGGATAACAAATATCTGCTGGGTATGAATTCCCCATGCAAGGTAAATATCGTCAGGCAAGTTATACTGTTTATAGTCTGGAAAGACAGGGATTAACCAGAATGAATAGCCATAGTAGTTTATATCAGGGTATGCAGGGGACACCGATTTTTCAACCCACTCTTTGCTAACAACCTGTTCGCCGTTCCAATTTCCTTTGTTTAGATAGAGTATGCCGAACCTTGCGTAATCCCTTAATGTTAAGCCTAACCCCCATGCAGTTATAAGGTTTCCCGCTTTATCCCTTTCCCAGTAATGCCTTTTGATTCCTATTTTGTTAAACAGGTTTTCAACGGCAAACTGCTCAACATCTTCATTAACCGCTTCTTTCAAAACCCCGCTTAAAAGCATTGTGTCGCCGCTCGAGTAGTTAAAGTGGGTGCCCGGCTTATAAATACAGGGCTTGTTTAAAATATATTCAAGGTAATTGTCTGCAGTCTCATACATAATAAAAGCGTCATTTTGTGAGGTGTCGTTGTAATAGTCTTCTTCATTCCATTTCAACCCGCTTGTCATTGTTAAAAGGTTTTTAATTGTAATTTTCTTTCTTAAATCACTGCCGTTTAACTCATTCCATTGGGGATAGTAATTGAAAACAAATTCGTTTTCGTTTGAGATATAACCTTTATCTATTGCTATACCTACAAGGCACGAGGCAAAACTCTTTGCCACCGAGTAACTTTCGTGCAAATCATCTGGGGAAAAACCGTTAAGGTAGGTTTCAAGGACAATGTAATTGTCTTTAATTACAATTAAGCCTTCGGTCTTAATCTCGGGGTTTGCCGCATAGTTGTAAACCTTAACCAAACCTTTTGAGTCCATTCCCACCTCTTCAGGGGTGCATTCCCTGAAAGATTGGGTGGGAAAATACTGTCCGACATAACTTCCTCGCCCTAAAAAAGAATAATCCTGAAAACTTGTATCAGCGGAAACCTTTGCGCTTCCCCCGCCGCAGGAAACAAGGGTTAAAAAAAGCAAAAATAGAGATATAAGTTTAAATCTTTTCATTGAAAACCTCTGTGTAAAGTTTAAATATTTCATCAACATTCATACCGTCTATTCTAACATCTTCTCTCAAATTTAATTTAGTGTAAATAGTTTTTAGTTTATCCTCTTTTATCATTCCCCTTAACTTCTTAAAAAGCACCTTTCTCCTGTTTTGAAATGCAACCTTTAAGAAATTAAGGTATCTTTTAAAGTTAATGTCAGGGATATCTTGTTTTCTTTCAAAGTGCAAAACGGAAGAGTCAACCTTCGGCGACGGGGAAAAAGCACCGGGTTTCAGTTTTAAAACCTCTTTTACCTCATAAAAGGGGTAAACAGCACAGGAAAGAAGGGAAACTTCCTTCGCAATCTTATCCGCAACCTCTTTTTGATACATTAAAACCATTTCAGGGATTTTATTAAAATAACGTAAAAGCAAAATTGTCACGGGGGAAGATATGTTGTAAGGCAAATTTGAGGCAACGGAAAAACTTTTAAGGCTTGAAAAAACGCTTTCACCGTCTTTGAGAATATCTCCGTTTATTATCTCGCACTTTTCTTTGAATTTTTCTTTCAAAAAAGGGATTAAATCAGAGTCTTTTTCAATTACTATTATTTTTGAGAATTTTTCTACAAGAAATTGAGTTAATATCCCCTCTCCTGCACCTATTTCAACACAAACATCATCTTCTTTTAAGTATGAAACAATCTTTTCCGCTATCTGCGGGTTTGTGAGAAAGTGCTGCCCCAGGGATTTCTTTCTCAACTTAAATTCCTATTTAAACCATTCTTCTAATTTTTCTATTAACTTTTTTACCTGTTTTTCATTTGTAATATTGAACTTTGAATGGGCATTGTACCTGCCGTTTCTCTTCTGGTACTTAACAAGCCTTACTTTTTTTTCTCCGAATTCTCCGTCCCTTCCCTTTTCCCTGTAAAGGTAAACAACTGTAACCCATGCACCGCCTTTTGAAAGGACAAATTTGTCAAGTTCTTCTACAACCAACTCCCCGTTGTCGTACCATTCTATGCTTAATTCTTCAATTTCCATTGCTCAAACTCCTTTTTTGATTTAAAGAAAATCCTTTTTATGCTTCTTTCGTTTTCGGACAAATTTATCAAAACCGCACAAAACCACCAATCTCCCCCTGCAGGCTCAAACCTTTGAGGAAGCCCTGTAACCATTCTTTTTATAGCAGCCTCTTTTTTCACCCCGATTATTGAATCGGAAGCACCGCACATCCCCACATCTGTAATAAAAAGGGTGCCTTTCGGCAGCATTCTTTCGTCTGCGGTTTGAACATGGGTATGTGTCCCTACAACAACATCAACCTTGCCGTCAAAGTAGTTTGCAAAAGCCGCCTTTTCGGCGGTAGCCTCCGCATGGAAGTCCACAAAAACATAGTCTGCTTTTTTTTCTTCCAATAGTCTCTCAAGTGCCCTGAAAGGGCAATCTATAGGCGGCATAAAAGCCCTTCCTAAAAGGTTTGTGATTAACAGTGTTTTATTCCCCGGCAATTTTTCAATCCTGTATGTGTGTCCGGGTACAGAGGGGGGATAGTTTAAAGGCCTTAAAACATCGGGATAATCTTCTATAAAGTCAAAAGCCGCTTTTTTGTCAAATATGTGGTTTCCCGAAGTAAAACACTTAATACCTGTTTCCCTCATCTCTTTTATTGTTTCCTCGGTAATACCGTTTCCGTGGGCAAGGTTTTCACAGTTTGCTATTGTGTAATCTATATTTTCCTTTTTAAAAAGAAAGGGCAGGGTTTCTTTAACCGAAGCCCTGCCTGTTTTTCCGACAATATCGCCTATAAATAGAATTTTCATCTTTTACCTTGCGTATTCAACAGCCCTTGTTTCCCTTATAATTGTTACCTTTATCTGGCCGGGATAGTCAAGTTCTTCTTCAATCCTTTTTGCAATTTCTTTTGAAAGCCAGTATATTTTATCGTCGTCAACAAGGTCGCTGTTAACAATTACCCTTATCTCCCTGCCTGCCTGAATAGCGTATGACTTTTGAACCCCTTCAAAAGAAGAGGCAATCTCTTCAAGTTTTTCAAGCCTTCTAATATAACTTTCAAGGATTTCCCTTCTCGCACCCGGCCTTGCGGCGCTTAAAGCGTCTGCAGATTGAACGATAACCGCCTCAACGGTTTTAGCCTCAACATCTCCGTGGTGCGCCTCAACAGCATGGATAACCTCTTCAGATTCCCCAAACCTTCTCAATAAATCAACGCCTATTTCAACATGGGTTCCCTCAACCTCTTTGTCAATAGCCTTACCTATATCGTGAAGCAAAGCAGCCCTTTTGGCAACCTTAACATTTGCCCCTAACTCATGAGCCATAAATGCGGCAATGTAGGCAACCTCTTTTGAGTGCTGAAGTATGTTCTGCCCGTATGAAGTCCTGTACTTTAGCCTTCCTATCAATTTAATAAGTTTGGGGTGAATATCCCCTATTCCCAATTCAAATACGGTGTTTTCACCTTCTTTTTTAATCTCTGCGTCAAGTTCAAGTTTTACCTTTTCAACAACATCTTCAATTCTCGCCGGGTGAATCCTTCCGTCTGCAATAAGTTTCTCAAGTGCAAGCCTTGCAACTTCCCTTCTAATCGGGTCAAATGAAGAAAGGATTACAGCCTCCGGTGTATCGTCAATAATCAAATCAACCCCTGTTGCCTTTTCAATAGCCCTGATATTCCTTCCTTCTCTGCCTATTATCCTTCCCTTCATCTCGTCGTTAGGAAGGTCAACAACAGATACTGTTGATTCAGAAACATAATCTGAAGCAGACTTTTGAATAGCAAGGCTTATAATCTCCCTTGCCTTGTTTTTCGCCGTAAACTCCGCCTCTTCTTCCATCTTTCTTAACTTTTTAACAATGTCTTTTTTCGCTTCTTCTTCAAGAAGGCGCATTAACTCTCTCTTTGCCTCTTCCCTTGAATAACCTGATATCTGCTCTAACTTTTGCATTTCCTTTGCAATCAGGTTCTGGACTTCTTCCTTTTCCTTTGAAAGGGTTTCCTGTAATTGCTTGATTTCCCTTTCCTTTTGCTGCAATTCAAGGTCTTTTTTGTCAAGGTAATTAGACCTTTGTTCCAGAATGTCTTCTTTTTTGTCTAACTTTCTTTCTAAATCTTCAAGATGCTTTCTTTTGCCTTCTAACTCTTTCTCAACCCTTTCCCTGATCTGCTGCTTCATTTCCCTTACTTCAATTTCAGCAGCCTTCCTGATTTGCTCCGCTTCCTTCTTTGCTGTTTCTATAATGTTTTTTACTTTATATTCAGCAGTATCAAGGAGTTGTTTGTCTTTTTTGGATTTATAGGCAATGAAACCTATCAATCCCAGCAAAATCAAGAAAAGAGCACCGGCAATAATCCACGGTATAATAGTCATTTCAACCTCCTCATCTTACGCCACCAAAAAACCCCGTGAAACCGTGTGGCGGCAATATTTGACCCTGACCTCGTCAGGTGGGCGTCACAATCCCGGTTCGGGCTTCCTTTTAGAAAAGGCCTGCTCTCCCCCGGGATATTAGACTCCCTATAGTATGGTGTTGGCTCAAAATTTGCCCACCATCACGGGTTTCACAGGAAATCTCTCTTATTCAAAGAACTGTCAATCAAATTAATTAACTCTTTAATCTTTTTGGCGTACTTTAAGTCTTTCTCTTTTTTATTACAATCACTTAACAATGTCAGATAGTTGTTAACAAGCACAATTGATGTCAACAACAAAACATTGTAAAAGTCAATCACCCCTGTCTGGGATGAAACTTCCCTCATTTTGGCATCAAGGTAATTTACAATTTTGTAAACATGCTCTTCTTTTTCTCTGGAAGATATAGTAAATTCTTTTCCGAAAACTTCTATGTTGTATCTATTTAATTCCATTTCTTCTCTCTTTAATTTTCAATGAGCCTGTTTACCTTTTCAATTAAACCCTCAACCGTTTTTTCAGCGTTTTTAAGCACTTCTATTTTTCTTGCCATCTCTCCGTTTTCAAGCCTTAACCTTTCAACCTCACCCTTTAAAGATTGCACTTCTCTCTTTAATTGAGCATTTTGTTCTATTACCTTATTTAACTTTTCTTCAAGTTCCTTTAACAGGCTTTCTATCATCTTAACTCTGCCCCAAACTTTACGATTATCTCTTTAATAATCTTTTCGTGTAATTGGTTAACCTCTTCACTGTTTAAAGTTCTGTCTTTAGATTGAAAAACAAAATTCAATGCTATACTTACCTTTCCTTCGGGAATACCCTTGCCTTCATACCTATCAAACAGGCTGAAATCCACAAGAAAAGGTATGTTAAGAGACTGAACTACCTTCTCAATATCGGAAAATTTTACTGTTTTGTCAATAATAAATGCGGAATCCCTTTCCACTTTAGGGAACAAACTGAAGGGTTTATACTTAAATTCCTTCAATCCCCCTTCTATAATCCTGTCAATGCTTACCTCAAACCCTGCCGCAGGCAAATCAATTTCATAGTGTCTCAAAACACTTTCGGAAAACTCACCTATTGCGCCTATCTCTTTTCCGTTTAGGAGAATTACCGCACCGTGCCCCTTTTTAAAGCAAGGCCAGTCAACACTTTCAAATTCAACCTTTGCGCCTTTCACCCTTTCAACAATTGCTTCAACAATACCTTTCAGGCGGTAAAAATCAACTTTCTGCACCGTTCCGTCCCAGTATTTTCCGTGCTCCCCACAAACCGCTATTGCCGAAACAAAGTGCTCTTCTTTTGCAAGTTCTTCTTTTTTTACATAGGTTTTGCCTATTTCAAAAAGCCTTGTATTTCGGTTTCCGTAATTCACATTTTTTGAAAACGGATAAAACAGGGACGCAAAGATAGTAGTCCTCATAACAGACATATTCTCGGAAAGCGGGTTTGAAATTTCCACCATATCCTTTATTGCAGGGTTTAATACAAGGTTGTCTTTCTTTGAACAGAAAGAGTAAGATATTGCCTCAAAGAAGCCTGCCTTTAACAACTCTTCATTGATTATTTCAATAGCCTTATCCCTGTCTGTCTTTGTTTTGCCCGGAGTAACTATTAAAGGCAATGTTGAGTCAAACCTGTTGTAACCGTACATTCTGGCAATCTCTTCAATTAAGTCAATCTCCCTCCACACATCAACCCTGTATGAGGGAACGGAATAATCAAAGTAATTGTCCCCTTCGTCAATCAAGTCAAACCCGAGGTTATTCAAGGTTTTCTTAATAAAAGAAGGCTCAATCTTTTTTCCTAAAACATTGTTAACCTTTTCAAGGTGAAGCCTTACCTTTACAGGTTCAAACTTCTCAATATAAACATCAATTGTTTCACTGCAAAGTGTCCCGCCTGCATACTCAACCATCAATTGAGCAGCCCTGTCGGCAGCCTTTTTCAGGATTTCAATATCCGCTCCCCTTTCAAACCTGTAAGAAGAGTCTGTATGAAGGGCAAGCCTTTTTGAGGTTTTCCTTATTGTAGCCGGGTCAAAGTAAGCGGATTCAATAACAACATCCTGTGTATCTTCCCTGATTTCAGAGTTTTCTCCCCCCATAATTCCCGCTAACGCTATACCCCTTTTAGTGTCGGCAATAAGCAAATCAGAAGGGTTCAAAACCCTTTCCACTCCGTCAAGGGTGGTAAACTTTTCCCCTTCCCTTGCACTTCTGACAATAATTTTCTTTCCTTCAATAAACCTGTAATCAAATGCATGGAGAGGGTGCCCCATCTCCCAGAGAACAAAGTTTGTAATGTCAACAACATTGTTAATAGAGCGAATCCCCACAGATTCAAGCAGTTCAACCATCCAATCCGGGGAATGCCCTATCTTAACCCCTTTTACAACCCTTGCAACATACCTTTTGCACCTTGTGTCTTCAATCTCAACCGACACAAAGTCCGACGCTTTGCAGGAAGTGTTTTCCTCAACAGTAACTTCAGGATAAACAATCTCTCCGTAGCCTGAAGCGGCAATTTCCCTTGCCAGCCCCAGATAATTCATTGCGTCAGGCCTGTTTGTTGTAATATCTATTTCAAAAATAATATCGTTTTCTTTTTCAATAATTGAATCAACGGTTAACCCCTGTTCGGTAAAAATCTCCGCTATCTTTTCATGGCCTAAATCTGTTTTCACATACCTTTTTAACCATTTTAAACTGAATTCCATAGCCTTATCCCTATCTAAATTGCTTTAAAAATCTAATATCGTTGTCAAAAAACAGCCTTATGTCCGATATGCCGTATTTAAGCATTGCAATTCTTTCAACGCCTAACCCGAAGGCAAAGCCTGTAACCTTTTCAGGGTCGTAGCCTACATTTTCAAACACAACAGGGTCAACCATACCAGCCCCTAAAATCTCAAGCCAGCCGCTTCCCTTACAAACCCTGCAGCCTTCTCCCCCGCACATAATACAGGAAACATCAACCTCTGCGGAAGGCTCGGTAAAGGGAAAGAATGAAGGCCTGAGCCTTAACCTTGCATTTTCACCGAAAAGTTTTTTCAAAAAAGTGTCCAGCGTTCCTTTTAAATCCTGAAAGGTTATGTTTTCACCGACAACCAGCCCTTCAACCTGATGAAACATAGGGGAATGGGTAATGTCGGCGTCTTTTCTGTAAACCCTTCCCGGCATAATAACCTTAAAAGGCGGTTTTCTCGTTTTCATTACATGGATTTGAACATTTGAGGTGTGAGTCCTTAATACAACATCCTCTGAAATGTAAAATGTGTCTTGAGTGTCCCTTGCAGGGTGGGTTTTTGGAATTCCCAAAGCCTCAAAGTTGTACCAATCGCTTTCAACCTCAGGCCCCGACGCTATGTCATAGCCCATTGAAACAAAAATCTCTTCAATTAATTGCCTTGTTATGGTTAAAGGGTGTCTTCCACCTTCAAGGCTTTTAAAACCGGGCAATGTTATGTCAAAGAATTTCTTTTTCTCTTCCAATTCCTGCTGTTTCTTCTTTACAGTTTCACCTGCCTCTTTTAAAGACTGCTCCACAAAAACCTTAAACTTGTTTATTTCCTGCCCTAATTTAGGCTTAAAATCCCTGTCAACAGTCCTTAAAAGGTCAAGCAGGGATTTTACAATCCCTGCCTTTCTTCCCAGATATTTTACCCTCAACTCTTCAAATGCTTTAAGGGATTCTACTTTTTTCAGTTCTTCTTCAAATTGTTTTTTATACTCTTCTATTTTTTCAAGAACCTGTTTCATTTTAGTTTAATGCTTCTTTTGCCTTTTCAACAAGTTTGCCGAAAGCGTCAATGTCGTTTACCGCTAAATCCGCAAGCACCTTTCTGTCAAGTTCTATACCGGCAAGTTTTAAGCCGTGGATAAAGTTAGAGTACTTCATATCGTACATTCTTGCGGCTGCGTTAATCCTTGTAATCCACAGAGACCTGAAATCCCTTTTCTTTCTCTTTCTATCCCTGTAAGCAAATACAAGCGCCCTTTCAACAGTCTCTTTAGCGGTTCTGTAAAGGTTTCCCCTTGAACTATAGTAACCTTTTGCAAGTTTTAAAATCTTTTTTCTTCTATTCTTCTTTCTCGGTCCTCTTTTTACTCTTGTCATTTTATCACCCCTGTAATTTTTTTAATGTTATACGTATGGCAACAATCTTTTGATTACCTTTGCGTCTCCGGCAAAAGCAACATCATGCTGTCTAAGTCTTCTCTTTCTCTTTCTATCCTTTTTGGTAAGGATATGGCTTTTGTTGCAGTGGTTAATTATAACCTTTCCCTTTGCGCTTATCTTAAACCTTTTTGCTGCCCCTCTGTGTGTTTTCAACTTTGGCATGATTCCTCCCGATTATTTTGATTTTGAATTGTGCGGCATAAAAACCTGAACCATGTTAATACCGTCAAATGTCGGTTTCCCTTCAGGGTAACCAAACTCCTCTAAATCTTCCTTCAGCCTTGCAAGAATTTCAAAGCCCTTGTCTTTGTGTGCCAACTCCCTGCCTCTGAACCTGATGGTTACCTTTACCCTGTCGCCGTTTTTGAGAAACCTGATTATGTGATTCTTTTTAAAGTTATAGTCATGTTCGTCAATCTTAGGCCTGAACTTCATCTCTTTAACAACAATCTTTTTCTGCTTTTTCTTAGCAGCCTGCATTCTCTTCTGCTCGGTATACAGATACTTCCCATAATCCATGATTCGGCAAACAGGTGGATCAGCATCGGGAGCCACCTCAACAAGGTCTAATCCCCTTGCCTCGGCTGCCGCCAGCGCTTCTTCCGCTGACAGAATTCCCAGTTGAGTACCGTCGTCGGCAATAACCCTGAAACGGTCTCCCCTGATCGCTTCGTTAACCCTTACGCCTTTACCTTTTCCAGATTTTCCTTTGCTACTAATAAATACACCTCCTACATAAAAATCGGCTATTAAATATAAACTAAAAAACAGTGTTGTGTCAAGTTAATTCTATCGCTTTTGCCTTAACAAGCCCTTCCATCTTTACAACAAGTTCGTCAACCGATATTTCGCCTATATCCCCCTTGCCTCTTACCCTTAAAGAGACAGTGCCGTTTTCCGCTTCATTCTTGCCTATAATGAGCATATAGGGGATTTTCTGCATCTGGGCTTCCCTGATTTTATACCCCATTTTTTCGTTTCTGTCGTCAAGTTTAACCCTGAAACCTAAATGGGCAAGCCTGTCGTAAACCTTTTCGGCGTACTCGTTGTTGTCTCTTGTAATGGGAATAATAACAGCCTGAACGGGGGCAAGCCACATTGGAAAAGCCCCTGCGTAGTGCTCAATCAGCATACCGAAAAACCTTTCCCATGAGCCGAATATTGCCCTGTGAATCATAAAGGGGGTATGCTCTTCCCCGTCAGAGCCTTTGTATGTCATACCGAACCTTCTTGGAAGGTTGAAATCAAACTGTATTGTTGTTGTCTGCCATTTTCTGTTTAAGCAATCAAAGAGTTTAACATCAATCTTGGGGCCATAGAATACCGCTTCCCCTTCCATTCTCTCAAACTCAAGCCCCTTCTTTTCAAGGGCTTTAATAAGGGAATCTTCAGCCATTTCCCACTCTTCGTCGCTTCCCGCATACTTGTCTTTCTTGCTCATATCCCTGACGGACAACTCAAACTTGTACTTTTCAAATCCGAATACCTTGTAAATGTAAAGGGCAAGGTCTATTAACTTCTCAATCTCTTCATGCACCTGCTCTGGGGTGCAGATTATATGCGCATCGTCCTGAGTAAAGCCTCTAACCCTTAAAAGCCCGTGCAATGTGCCTGACTTTTCATACCTGTAAACAGTTCCGTTTTCCGCATACCTTATAGGCAATTCCCTGTAACTTCTCTTCTTTGATTTGTAAATCATCACATGGAAGGGGCAATTCATCGGTTTGACGATAAACTCTTCATTGTCTATCTCAAAGTTGTACATATTCTCTTTGTAGTAGTAGTAATGCCCCGATGTTTTCCATAAGTCTGATTTTGCTATGTGAGGGGAAATAACCCATTGGTAGCCTCTTTTTACCAACTCTTTGTACATAAAGTCTTCTATCTGCTTTCTGACTATTGCCCCGTTCGGATACCAGAATACAAGGCCGCCGCCTACTATGTCTTCAAAGGCAAAGAGTTCCAGTTCTTTACCTAACTTTCTATGGTCTCTCTTTTTCGCCTCCTCAAGCATGTTAAGGTAATCTTTCAAATCTTTCTTCTTAAAGAAAGCGGTTCCGTAAACCCTTTGAAGCATTGCGTTGTTTTCGTCTCCCCTCCAGTATGCTCCTGCAACTGAAAGGAGTTTAAAAACTTTTAAAAAAGAGGTATTGGGAACATGAGGGCCTCTGCATAAGTCAACAAATTCCCCCTGCCTGTAAATGCTTATAGTTTCCCCTTCAGGCAATTCTTCAATTAACTCAACTTTATAGTCTTCCCCCATATCCTTAAACATCTTTATTGCTTCTTCCCTTGAAACCTCTTCCCTTCTAATGTCAAGTTTCTCTTTAACAATCTTTTTCATCTCATCTTCAATCTTTTCAAGGTCTTCGGGGGAAAATCCGTCCTTTTTGTCAAAGTCGTAATAAAAGCCGTTTTCAATTGTAGGCCCTATAGTTACTTTCACATCGGGAAAAAGCCTTTTTACGGCCTGAGCCATCAAGTGAGCTGTTGAATGCCTTAAAATATCAAGTGCAACATCCCCGCTTCTTTCGGTAATCAATTCAATAGCCCCGTCTTCATTTAAAGGGGTATATACATCTATCAACCTATCGTTAAACTTTGCTGCGATTGTGTTTCTCGCAAGCCCCTCGGAAATAGACTGAGCAATGTCAAGAGGGGTAGAACCTTTTTCAACCTCTAAAATATTCCCGTCAGGCAGTGTAATCTTTATCTTTGTCATGTTTCATCTCCTGATAAAAAAATGGTGGGCACAGGAGGGATCGAACCTCCGACCCCTTCCGCGTCAAGGAAGTGCTCTCCCACTGAGCTATGTGCCCATGTGGTTAAAAATTAGCAAAAATGGGAGACAAAGTCAAGAGATATAAGGGGAGTTGAGGGATTCTTTATCCAACGCGTTAACTCTTTCGCAACTGTTTCTAAAAAGCACCAATTCAAGGCATAAAACTTGCAAAATCAACAGACAGAGTGAATTTTATTCTGGAGGGTTAATGAAAAAAGTTTTTATATTAGTTTTATCAATCATTTTTGGATTAAGCACATTTGCATCACAAATAAATTTCTCCGCTAACAGTTTGGCTCAAGGGGTTATTGTAAGGACAGACAAAATCCCGAAAACCTTTACCCTTTCGGACTTAACAGTAAACCGTACTCCTCGATCCTCTGCCTATATTATTTTTAGTAAAGGGAAGCCGATAGGCATATTTTTCAGAAAGGTTAAAGTAACATACATTTTTAAAGACAGGTACTTCCTCCCTCTGGCAAAAAGAAACTTTAAATCGCTTGTTAAAGGGAAATTCAAAACTATAAATAATAC
>WFPG01000167.1 GCA_015487755.1 Acidobacteriota bacterium | reverse complement strand
CGGTAAGGTAGTAAAGGAAAAGGATTTAATAGAGGTTGCCAACTGGAAAAGGGTTTATAAAAATCCCGTTGAAATTCCCCATCACCCTGCAAGGGTTATTATGCAGGATTTCACAGGAGTGCCTGCTGTTGTTGATTTGGCCGTTATGAGGGACGCAATGAAAGAATTGGGCAAAGACCCGCAAAAGATTAACCCCGTTGTCCCTGTTGACCTTGTTATTGACCATTCGGTTCAAATTGATTTTTTTGGTTCAAAAGACGCTTTTAGAAAAAACCTTGAATACGAGTATAAGAGAAATAAAGAAAGGTATCAGTTGTTAAAGTGGGCTCAAAAGGCTTTTAAGAACTTAAGGATTTTTCCTCCGGGAGCAGGCATTATTCATCAGGTAAATGTTGAGTTTCTTGGAAAGGTGGTAATGGATAAAGAAGAAAACGCCGAAAGGATTGCTTTCCCCGATTCCCTTGTAGGAACGGATTCACATACCACAATGATTGACGGCCTCGGTGTTATGGGCTGGGGTGTAGGCGGTATTGAAGCGGAAGCGGTTATGTTAGGCCAGCCTTACTATATGAAAATCCCCGAAGTTGTAGGGGTAAGGCTTAAAGGCAAATTGCCTGAAGGCGCCACAACAACGGATTTGGTTTTAACTGTAACCGAAAGGTTGAGAAAACATGGGGTTGTTGAGAAGTTTGTAGAGTTTTTCGGGGAAGGGCTGAAAAACCTCTCTGTGCCTGACAGGACAACCCTTGCAAATATGGCTCCCGAATACGGCGCAACTATGGGGTTTTTCCCTGTTGACGAGAAAACTATTGAGTTTCTGGAATTAACCAATAGAAAGGAAAGGGCGAGGCTTGTTGAAGCTTACACAAAAGAAAACCTTCTCTTTTTCTCGGAAGACCAGCACCCTGAGTATTCTTCTCTTGTTGAAATTGATATGTCAGAGGTTGAGCCTTCCCTTGCAGGGCCTTCAAGGCCTCAGGACAGGGTTTCATTAAGAGATATGAAAAGGGTTTTTATTGATATTTTGAACAATGATTACGGAAGGAATGTAGATATCAATGAAATAAATTCTCTTGATTTTCCTTCGCCTGAAAAATTTCAATTAAATAAATGCGGCCTTTTTAAAGGCAAAAAGGGTGTTAAGGTAAATTTAGACGGTAGAGAAGTTGTAATTGAAGACGGCTCGGTTGTTATTGCTTCCATTACCTCATGCACAAACACATCAAACCCAACGGTTTTGATAGGGGCGGGCATTCTTGCTAAGAAGGCTGTTGAAAAGGGCTTGAAGGTAAAACCGTATGTTAAAACCTCTCTTGCCCCGGGCTCAAGGGTAGTTGAAGGTTATCTTAAAAAGGCAGGGCTTTTGGAATACCTTGAAAAATTAAAATTTCATATTGTAGGTTACGGCTGTACAACCTGTATAGGAAACAGCGGGCCCCTTCACCCTGAAATAGAAAAAGCGGTAAGCGAAAACGATTTGATTGTTTCCGCGGTTTTGTCGGGAAACAGGAATTTTGAGGCAAGGATTCACCCCTATGTTAAAACAAATTGGCTTGCTTCCCCTTTATTGGTTGTGGCATACGCAATTGCAGGAAGAAGTGATGTAGATTTAACCAGAGAGCCTCTCGGAATTGATAAAAACGGCAACTCTGTTTTTCTAAAAGATATTTGGCCTTCACTTAGTGAAATAAACGAAACAATGTCACAGGTATTATCTCCGGATTTGTTTGAAGAAAAGTACTCAAAAATACTTGAAGGAGACGAGTTCTGGAAATCTTTACAGGCTCCTGAAGGAGAGGTTTTTCAATGGGATGAAAAATCAACCTATATTAGAAAAGCCCCTTACTTTGAAAATTTTAGTTTGGATATTGTTGAGCCTGAAGATATTGAAAAAGCAAGGGTTCTTGAATTATTGGGGGATTCGGTAACAACTGACCATATATCTCCGGCGGGAAGGATTCCTGTTGATTCACCGGCCGGTAAATATTTAATTGAACACGGTGTGAAACCTGAAGATTTCAACTCATACGGTTCAAGAAGGGGAAATCATGAGGTAATGATAAGGGGGACTTTTGCAAATGTTAGAATAAAAAACCTACTTGTATCCCCTAAAGAAGGCGGCTATACATTAAAACTTCCCGAAAAAGAAGAGATGTTTGTTTTTGATGCAGCAATGGAGTACAAAAAAGAGGGCACTCCTCTTTTAATTATTGCAGGTAAAGAATACGGTACAGGGTCATCAAGGGATTGGGCAGCCAAGGGAACCCTTCTTTTAGGGGTAAAAGCGGTTTTGGCAGAATCCTTTGAAAGGATTCACAGAAGCAACCTTGTTGGAATGGGAGTGCTGCCCCTTGTTTTTAAAGAAGGCGAAAACAGGCAAACTTTAGGCTTAACCGGATTTGAGGTTTACTTTTTAAGCGGAGTAAAAGATATTGAACCTGGAAGAGAAATAAAAGTTAAAGCGATTAAAGAAAACGGTGAAAAAATTGAGTTTTCTGTTTTGTCAAGGCTTGACACTGCCGTTGATGTTGAATATTTTAAGCACGGCGGGATTCTCCCACTTGTTTTGAGAAAACTGGCAAAAGAATAGTTTATAAGAAGAGATTTTTGGAAAATTGACAGGAGCCTTGAATTTTCGTATATTTTTGAATAATAAAAGGTGATTTATGTTTAAAAATATTGCAGCCTTTTTTTCAAGAGGCTCTTTAAAGAAGGAGATAATTAGAAATAGTGTTTTGTTAGCATTTATAACTCTTATTTCTTTCGGCTTGTTAACAGGGTTTTTGCTCTATAAAAACGGTATGTCATTTGCTAATAAAGTTTTAAAAACAAAGAATACTTCTATAAATTACTATGTTGAGGGGTACTTTTTAAAGTTAAGAAATTTTGTAGAGTTTCTTTCAAATTTAAAGGTAATTAAAAATGCCCCTTATCTTGACGAAAAATCAAAAAAATATGCGCTTAACTTGTATAAACAACTCTCTAAAACAGACCCAGATATAAGTTATATCTATTCTGCTTATACAAACGGCTACCTTCTTATAAACGATTATACCCCGCCTGAAGGTTTTGACCCGATGGTAAGGCCCTGGTATAGGGCTGCTTTAAAATCAGCCCCTCATATCTCCCCCGGTATTCCTTACAGGGAAATAAAAACAGGGAAATGGCTTGTTTCAATAAGCAAGGTTTTAATAAATGATAAAGGAAGAATATCAGGGGTAGTTTCAATTGATTCTTCAATAAACAAAATTAAAGTAATGCTTGGGAGCAATGATAAAGACTTTAAATCACTGCACAGTTTTGTTATAAGGCCTGACGGAACAATTATAATTCACAACGATAAAAGGTTTTTGGGTAAAAATATTTACAAAATTATTCCTGAAAAAAAGGAAATTTTCAAAAGAACAAAAGGCTTTTTTGAATTTTCCTATAAAGGCTCAAAAAGGATTGCTTATTTCAGTTTTGCCCCCAAGGTAAGGTGGATAATAGTTACTGTTTGCGATAAAAGAGAAATTATAATGCCTATTTTCTACCAAATTTTAATAGCAAGTTTAATAATTGCTTTAATTTCTTTTCTGGTAGGTATTTATTTAACCTATTCTTTTTCTTCCCACTTTCTTGAGCCTATACTTCAATTAAACAAGAGGGTTGGCAGTATTGTAAATGAGGAAGAGATAACAGAAATTTATGTTTACCCGAATAATGAAATTGGGAATATTGCAAAGAATGTTCAGCAATTGACAGAGCAGGAATTAGTTAAAAAGAATATGGAACTAAAAGCAATAAATAAAAAACTTGATATACTCTCAACAACCGATAGGTTAACCGGTTTATTGAACAGGAGAAAGATAGAAAAGGAATTGAAAAAAGAATTAAATAGATCTAAAAGGTATAACCAGACATTTTCTCTGATTTTAATAGACATAGATTTTTTTAAAAAAGTTAACGATACTTTCGGACATCAGGCGGGGGACACATTGCTTGTAGAATTAAGCAGGCTTATGAAAGATACCCTTCGTTCAACAGATTTAATTGCAAGGTGGGGAGGGGAAGAGTTTCTTGTATTATGCCCGAATACCGATTTAAATAAGGCAGCAAACCTTGCTGAAAGGCTAAGGTTGTTTGTGGAAAATTATAATTTTTCTGTTGAAACAAAGATAACCATTAGTGCAGGTGTTGCAGAGTATAGAGGGCAAAGCCTTGACGGTTTGATTAGTGAGGCTGATAAAAGGTTGTATTTAGCAAAAAGGGAAGGAAGAAACAAAGTGGTATCTTAATAGTTTCCCCTTTTTAGGCCAAAAACACTTGAAAATTTATTGGTTTTTTTAACAAAAAAGTTTATTTTTTCAAATATCATCTTTGTTATCTTG
>WFPG01000166.1 GCA_015487755.1 Acidobacteriota bacterium | reverse complement strand
GGTGTTGTAAACGATGTTGTAAAAAAAGCAGGGGATGTTGATTTAGGTACTCTGTCTGAAATTATAAAGAAAACAGTGTTTAAAATAACAAGGGCCGGTGAATTGATAGGCAGGGAAGCGGTAAAAAGGCTTGGAGTAAAATTCGGAATACTTGACTTATCCCTTGCGCCTACGCCTGCCGAAGGCGACTCTGTTGCGGAGATTTTAAAGGGTATAGGCCTTGAGCAACCGGGAGCACCGGGAACAACAGCCGCACTGGCAATGCTTACCGATGCGGTTAAAAAAGGCGGGGTAATGGCTTCATCCTATGTAGGCGGTATGAGCGGGGCATTTATCCCTGTTTCCGAAGATGCGGGTATGATTGAGGCTGTTAAATTAGGTGCTTTGACTTTAGAAAAATTAGAGGCAATGACTGCGGTTTGCTCTGTCGGCCTTGACATGGTTGCCGTGCCCGGGGATACACCTGCAGAGGCAATTTCAGGGCTTATAGCAGACGAGATCGCAATAGGGGTTGTTAACGGCAAAACAACTGCAGTTAGGGTGATTGTGCCGCCGGGGGCAAAGGTTGGAGACGAGGTTCAATTCGGCGGGTTATTGGGGATGGCTATTGTTCAGGATATAAATAAATTCTCTGCCAAAAGGTTTATAGAAAGAGGCGGGAGAATACCTGCACCTATAACCAGTATGAGAAACTGATTTGAAAAAAACAAACCGAATGACTGAAAAGGAACTTATAGCAAGGTTAAAATCAGGTGACGAAGAGGCTTTCAATATTTTTTTTGAAAGGTATAAGAATACAATTTACAATTTCGGATTAAAGTTTTGCGGCAACAGGGAAGACGCATCGGATATTTTGCAGGAAACGCTTCTTAATGCTTTTAAATATATAAAAAACTTTAAAGGGGAATCAAAACTTTCAACATGGCTTTACAGGATTGCTTCCAATGCATGCCAGAAAAAGAAGATTTCCGAAAGGAATGTGGTTTCTTTTGACGAACTTGAGGATAACCAGATACATTTCTTAAACAAACACGAAGAAACCCCTCATATTACTTTTGAGAGGAAAGAGGTTGAACGGCTTATTCAAAAGGCTATTTTGCACCTTCCCGAACAGTACAGAATTCCCTTGATTTTAAAAGACATTGAGGGGTTAAACCATCAGGAGATTGCCGAGATAATGGGCATTACCGTTACAAACGCAAAGGTAAGGCTTCACAGGGCAAGGGTAATGCTTAAAACAATTGTTGAAAAGCTTTTACAGGAAGGCAAAAATGGATGAGAAGTGCAAAAAGATAATGGAATGCCTGTCCGATTACATGGACGGGGAAGCATCCGAGCAACTTTGCAAAATGGTTGAACAACACCTTGCCGAGTGCGACGAGTGCAAGTGTATGGTTGAAAATATTAAGATAACCATTGAGATGTTGCATTCCCTTCCTGAAGAAGAAATTCCAGAAGATGTTGAAAAATCTGTTCTGGAACGGTTAAAAAAAATACTGTTTAAATAATTCTGCTATAATATCATTATAAAAATCTAAAGGTTAGATTATGAAAAAAAGAGACTTTTTCCTCTTAATACTTGTTGCCTTGTTCACAACGGTTTTTGTAATAAACAACCGAAGGTTTTTTTTAAATCAGCCTTACGGGAAAGGCAATAAATTGATAGAAAAAAGTTATCCCTTTCTTGTGTCCGCATTGCAAAAGGGGAATGAAGAAGTTTTAAACAGGATTTATCAAAATTTAAACCGTATTGACTATCCGGTTGCCCTCTTTAACCTCACAATGGACCCTGTTGTGTGGAATGATTCCGCTTTAAACTATACCGGTGATTACATAATTATAAAAACCGTTGATATTCTTGGAAACCCTATAGGTTATGTTGGAGTAGGGGATAGTAAAGAAAAGAATAAAGGGATAAATTATCTGCATTTGTGGGTTTTTGTGCTTGTTTTGTTTTTTATTATATCTTTTTCAAGTTTTAAGCCTTTGCATATAGGCTATCTCTTTCTGTTAATTGTTGTTTTCGCTTTTTCGGGAGAGTTCTTGCCTATAGTTTTGTTCTTTTCCTTGCTTTACATAAAATACGGGAAGAAGTTTGTCCCTGAAGATATTGCTTCAATAGTGTTTTTTCTTTTTGCGGCGGTAAGTTTTTATTACCTTTTTAAAAACCCTTTTGTTTTTTATGATTTAATAACATTTTTTAAAACAGCGGATTTTTTTCAATGGTTTTTTGTGTTAATACTTTCTTCAACCTTTTTTCTAATGCTGAACAGGACAATAT
>WFPG01000165.1 GCA_015487755.1 Acidobacteriota bacterium | reverse complement strand
AGTAATGGCTATTAAGATACCAATTGTAAGCCCTTGAAAAAAGCACAAGCACTATGCTTGCCGCAGGAACCGCAACAAGAATGCCTACAAAACCGAAAAAGTGGCCGCCTAACAAAATTGCAACAATAACCATAACTGGATGCAGCCCCACCTTTTCCCCCACAACCCTCGGGGAAATTACAGTTCCTTCAAGCGCCTGAGCCACCACAAAAGTACCGACAACACCTACAAGGTTTACAAGTGAATGGGAATCAAGATAACTTAATGTTAAAGCAGGGATTAACCCTATTGCAATTCCGAGGTAGGGAATAATGTTTGCAAGCCCCGCAACCAACCCTATAACCACCGCAAGGGGAACATTGAAAATAGAAAGCCCTATCGAGTAGATAATTGCCAGAATGACACTTACTATAAGTTGGCCTTTCAAAAAGTTTTTAATTTTAGAATCAATCTCGGAAAACACATCAACAATGGTATCTCTGTATTTCATTGGAAAAGAATCCCTGATTTTTGCTGTTATTTTGTCAATATCCTTTAAAAGGTAAAAAGCCATAACAGGGATTAAAAGCAGGTCTAATATGTTTAGAATAACCCCTATAATCCCTGAAAAAAACGATTTAAAAAAGTTTATTACAGGCTTTAACAACTCAAACCCGATATTTTGAATTTTTTTCTTAATTACTTCAAGTTGTTCGGGATGTTTTTCAATATAGTCGTTTACCACAGGAAGGGTGCTTTTTTTAACATTTTCAATGTATACAGGCAGTTTTTTAGAAAAAGAAGAAAACTCTTTTGCAAAAAAAGGCAAAACTATTACCAAAAACAAAGTAATAAAGCCTATCAAAAGGGTGAACAGTATTACTATTCCTCCCGTCCTGCTTATCTTATGTTTTTCAAACCAATCTACAACAGGGTCAAAAATATAGGCTATTATAAATGCTATTATTAAAGAAGACAGAACCCCTGACAATGAAAAGAGAAGAAAAACAATTATCGCTATTATAATTGAGAAAAACACCCACTTTTTCATAAAACGCTTTTAACTCCTTTGACAAGGTACATCACACCTGAAAGCATGGTAAAAAACCCCACAACGTAAACAAGTTCATCCATAAATGCAAACTGTTTGCCGTAAGCGTTAAAATAAAGTATTATAGACGCCCCTATAATCTGCACAACTGTAGATAATTTTCCGTAAATAGAAGGCAAAATAGCGTTTACATCTTTTGTAAAAAAGACAATTACCCCGCCGATTGCAATAAACACATCCCTGAAAATAATTAAAAGGGTAAGCCAGACAGGGACGATGTTAACATTGCCTACCGACTTTAAGGAAAGGACAACATAGATTGATATAAGCATAACCTTGTCGGCCATAGGGTCTAAAATCTTCCCCACATCGGTAATGTTTTTTGTGTAGCGTGCAATAAAGCCGTCTAAAAAATCGGTAATACCCGCCACAACAAAGGTAAAAAAAGCAAATTTATGATGCCCGTAAACCGAGGCTATCACAAAGACAGGAATCAAGAACATTCTTGTTAAAGTGAGGGTATTTGCCACCCCGAATGCTTTTATATAGTTTATCGGATCCCCTTTGTTCACCGTTACCTCCTCATTTATAGAAGTTCGGCGGCTCTTTCAGCCAGATAAGACCTTTCTCCTTTGATTAAAGTAATGTGCCCGAAAATAGGCTCACCTTTAAAATGCTCAACAAGGTATGAAAGCCCGTTTGTATTTGAATCAACATAAGGGTTGTCAATCTGGTAAGGGTCTCCCGTTAGGACAATCTTTGTCCCTTCCCCAGCCCTTGTAATGATAGTCTTAACTTCAAGGGGGGTAAGGTTCTGCGCTTCGTCAATAATAATAAACTGCTCGGGGATACTTCTCCCCCTAATATAAGTTAAAGGCTCAACCTGAAGAATATTCTGGTTTTCAAGTTCTTTGTAAGATGGGACAGAATATTCTTCATTTCTGGAGATTATAAAATCAAGGTTATCATACAACGGCTTCATCCAGGGGCCCATTTTGCTTTCAATATCACCGGGCAAAAACCCTATATCCCTTCCCATCGGGATAACAGGCCTTGAAATAAGCAATCTTTTATAAGTGTCTTCGTCAGCAACCTGCATTAAACCTGATGCAATAGCAAGAAGGGTTTTCCCTGTTCCCGCCTTTCCCACTAATGTAACAAGGCTAACTGACGGGTCTAAAAGCAATTCAAAGGCAAAACTCTGTTGCTTATTTCTCGGGCTTATACCCCATACATCCATTACAGGCTCTATCAGTTTTAAAACATCAGTCCCGTACTCTCCTGTTTTATAATACCTTGCCAATGCAGTATTTTTGGGATTTTCCGAGTTAATAAGGGTAACAAATTGATTTGGTAAAAGTTCCAATTCTTCAGGCCTCTGAATAACACCTTCTTCGTATATTCCCGAAATTAAAGCCCCGCTACAATAATAATCAATCTCGCCTGAATACAATTCGGTTATTTCAACCCTGTCACTTTTGTAATCCTCGGCTTTTACTCCTATAGCGTCGGCTTTAATCCTCAAGTTTGCATCTTTTGTAACAAAAATAACCGTTTCTCCAATAGACTCTTTTTCCTTTGTCAACTCGAGAGCCACGTTTAAAATAGCGTTATCCGCCGCATTTCCAATTTGAGGCCACAGGTCAACCTGTTTCCTTGAAAACACAATCCTTAATGTCCCTAAATTTTCACCTAATTTAACCCCTTCGTCCAATCTCCCTACTTCTCTCAAACTGTCTAAAAACCTCGCCACATACCTTGCATTTCTACCTAATTCATTCATATCTTTTTTAAATCTGTCTATCTCTTCAATAACCACTATAGGAATGTAAATATCGTTATCTTCAAACTTTTCTAACGCCTTTGGGTCATGCAACAAAACGTTGGTATCTAAAACAAAATTCTTTTTAGCCATGTGCTCCTCCAGAATTTATCTTTAACAAAACTTTAGCATAAAAAAAGGATTTTTAAAAGCGCTCCGGGTTTTTATTGAGAATGAAAAGAGGTTCTTTATTACCTTAATGATTGCATAAAACTTTCTATAAGCCTTTTAAATTTAGGGTCTGAAGCCATCTTTTTTTCAACCTGATTACAGGCGTACATAACCGTCGTATGGTGTTTATTTCCGAAAACCTTTCCTATCTCGGGAAAAGATAGGTTTGTCAACTGTTTGCAAAGGTACATTGAAATTTGCCTTGGAAGAACCACATTTCTTGAATTATTCTTTTCTTTCAATTTTCCTGAAGGTATTTTATAGTAATCAGCCACAAATTTCATTATCCTATCAGGAGTTATAACATCATTCTCATCAATAACATCTTTTAAAGCATCTTTTGCAATATCAACAGTTATCTCGGATTTCTTCAATTTGGCTATAAGCCCGCACTTTTTCAAAGCACCTTCAAGTTCCCTGACATTTTTTCTTAACTTTGTCGCAATAAAGTAAACCGCTTCATCGTCTATTTCAAAGTTAAACACCTTTGCTTTTTTGGTTAATATCGCTATTCTTGTCTCCAATTCAGGGGGCTGGATATCGGCAACAATTCCCCATTTAAACCTTGAAACAAGCCTTTCCTGAAACTGATAGATGTCATTCGGAAGAGAATCTGAAGAAATCACAATCTGCTTCTTCTTATCAAACAATTCATTAAACGTACTGAAAAACTCCTCTTTTGTTCCACCTTTATTGGCAAGGTATTGAATATCGTCTACAAGCAGAATATCAACTTCCCTATACTTCTCTCTGAATGGTATAAAATTGTTTGATTTCACCGCAGAAACATAATCGTAAAAAAACCGCTCTGCAGAAATTAACAATATGTTTTTATCGGGATAGAGTTCACAAAACCTATGGGCAACTGCGTGAAGAAGATGGGTCTTGCCAAGCCCCGTATCCCCGTAAATATAAAGGGGGTTGTACAAAACACCCGGGCTTTCGGCAACTGCTTTACAGGTTGCAAAGGCTAACTCATTTGAGGGGCCTACAACAAAATTATCAAAAGTATAATCTGCATTTAGCGAGAGTTTTGTCAATTTTTTTAACTTATTCCGATTATAATCAACAACCTTTTTACTTTCTATTGCTGAAACCGACTCTGATGTTACA
>WFPG01000164.1 GCA_015487755.1 Acidobacteriota bacterium | reverse complement strand
GCTTATCCCTATTACCAGAACAGGTTCCACCTTAACGGTGGCAATGGCTGACCCTACAAATATCTATGCCCTTGACGATATTAAATTCTTGACTGGCTTAAATGTAGAACCGGTTGTGGCTTCTGAACTTTCAATAAAAAAGGCTATTGATAAGTATTACGGTAGCGAAACCCAGATAGAATTGAGAAAGGTTGTTGAAGACCTTGAGGGAGATTTTGCAGAGGATGCTGATTTAGAAGTGGTAGAGGATGAAGAAGAAATTGACCTTGAATCTCTGGTTGCTTCTGTTGAAGAAGCCCCTGTCGTAAAATTTGTAAATATGATGTTAATGGATGCTGTTAAAAAAGGGGCATCCGATATACATGTTGAGCCTTATGAAAAGTATTACAGGGTAAGGTTCAGGATTGACGGTGTGCTTCATGAAGTTATGAAACCCCCTTTAAGTATGAAAGATGCAATTACATCAAGAATAAAGATTATGTCAAAGCTTGATATTGCGGAAAAAAGGCTTCCTCAGGACGGCAGAATTAAACTAAAAATGAAACTTGAAGGGCAAAGAAAAGAGCTTGATTTCCGTGTATCAGTCCTTCCTACTCTTTTTGGCGAAAAGATTGTTATGAGGATTTTAGACCCAGAAAAGCTCATGCTTGACATGACTAAACTGGGTTTTGAACAGGAAAGCCTTGACAAGTTTACAGAAGCGATAAAAAAGCCTTACGGTATGGTTCTTGTTACAGGGCCTACAGGTTCAGGTAAAACCAATACCCTTTACTCTGCCATAAGCCAATTAAATACTCCCGATACAAATATTATGACTGCAGAAGACCCGGTGGAATTTAACCTTCCGGGAATTAATCAGGTAAATGTTAGAGATGAAATAGGATTAACCTTTGCAGCCGCATTAAGGTCATTTTTAAGGCAGGATCCCAACATAATCCTTGTCGGTGAGATAAGGGATTTTGAAACCGCTGAAATTGCCATTAAAGCGGCATTAACGGGACACCTTGTTCTTTCGACATTGCATACAAACGATGCTCCGTCAACTATAAGCAGGTTGATGAATATGGGTATTGAGCCTTTTCTTGTTGCAACTTCAGTAAACTTGATATGTGCCCAGAGGCTTGTTAGGAGGGTTTGTAAGAATTGCAAGGAAGAGGTTAAAGTACCTAAAAAGACATTGCTTGACATAGGATTCAGGGAAGACGAACTTAAAGGCTTGAAGATATATAAAGGCAAAGGTTGTGATGTGTGCAACGGAACGGGGTACAAAGGCAGGGTAGGTTTATACGAAGTAATGGAAGTTACCGATACAATAAAAGATTTAATATTAAGCGGTGCCACAGCCCTTGATTTGCGAGAGCAGGCTATAAAAGAGGGTATGATTACTTTAAGAAGAAGCGGGTTAATAAAAATTAAAAACGGAATTACTTCTATTGAGGAAGTTTTGAGAGAGACTGTGTTATAATATTATCAAATTACTGTTTATAAGAGGTTAGTATGGAAGTAACACTCTCGCAATTATTAAAAAAAATGGTTGAATCAGGCGGTACCGATCTTCACATTACCACAAACAGCCCGCCTCAAATTAGAAAAGACGGTAAATTGATTCCTTTAAAAATGCCGCCTTTAACTCCCGCTGAAACTAAAAAACTTATCTATGCAATAATGACCGATGCTCAAAAGCAAAAGTTTGAGCAAGATTTAGAAGTGGATTTTTCATTTGGAATTAAGAAACTTGCAAGGTTCAGGGCAAATGTTTTTCATCAAAGAGGCGCTGTTGCCGGAGCATTCAGGCTTATTCCATACGAAATTAGAGGGTTTAGGGAGTTAGGCATTCCCCCTGTTGTGGAAAAACTCTGCGACCTTCCGAGGGGTTTGGTTCTGGTTACTGGGCCTACAGGCTCAGGTAAGTCAACAACCCTTGCGGCAATGATTGACAAGGTTAACAGGGAAAGGAGTGCCCATATCATTACCATTGAAGACCCTGTAGAGTATTTGCATTCACACAAAAAATGTATAGTGAATCAGAGAGAAGTAAATACAGACACAAAATCGTTTAGCAGGGCTTTGAGGGCTGCATTGAGGCAGGACCCTGACGTTGTTCTTATAGGCGAAATGAGAGACCTTGAAACTGTTGAGACAGCTTTAAAGATCGCCGAAACAGGCCATCTGACATTTGCCACATTACATACAAACTCTGCTGTCCAGACTATTAACAGAATTATAGATATTTTCCCGGCTCACCAGCAACAGCAGATAAGAACCCAGTTGTCATTTGTTTTAGAAGGAGTAATATGTCAAACGCTTCTTCCCAAAGCAAACGGAAGGGGAAGGGTTCTTGCACTGGAGATTTTAATTCCCAACGCTGCGGTAAGAAACCTTATAAGAGAAGACAAGATTCATCAGATTTACGCAACCATGCAGACCGGACAGATGAAACACGGCATGCAGACATTCAACCAATCCCTTGCTACTTTGTATTTGCAAGGGCTTATTACCAAAGAAGTTGCAGTTGCCGCGTCATCAAATAAAGATGAATTGTTGGATATGTTAAAGAGAGGTGTAGGTACCGTTATAGAACAGCCTACTCAACCTGCCACAAAGAGAAATCCAAAAATTAAATATACATAATTCGGGAGGATTTCATGATATTTGAGTATAGTGCAAGAACAAGGTCAGGGGAAACGAGAGCTGGGACTATAAAAGCTAAAAATAGGGAAGAAGCGATAAATCTTTTAAGGCAGCAGGGGCTTATTCTGACATCTTTGAGAGAGAAAAAATCTACCGGAGTGTTCGGTTTTGGGGGTAAAGTAAAAGATAAAGAGCTTGCTATATTTACCAAGCAATTTTCGGTTATGATAGATGCGGGGCTTCCCCTTGTGCAATGTTTGGACATTCTGGCATCTCAACAGGAAAATAAATTCTTTGCAAATGTATTGGAGCAGGTAAGAAACGATGTTGAGCAGGGAAGTACCCTTGCGGATGCTATGAAAAAACATCCCAAGGTTTTTGACGATTTATATACAAACCTTATAGCGGCAGGTGAAGCCGGCGGTATACTTGATGTTATTATGCAAAGGTTATCAATATATATTGAAAAGGCATACAAATTGAAAGCGTCTTTTAAAAGCGCAATGACTTACCCTGTCACAGTTATAACCATAGCAATTTTAATTGTTGCTTTGATTTTGTGGAAAGTTATTCCGGCATTTGCTTCAATGTTTGCGGGATTAGGTGCTGAATTGCCTTTGCCTACTAGGGTTGTTATCTCACTATCACATTTTGTGGTTAATTTTGGTGGCTGGATTATCCTTTTCTTTTTTCTTGTGTTTATGGGTATTAGAAAATTTTATCAAACTGAAAGTGGAAGAAAACTAATTGACGGTATGGTATTAAAATTGCCGATAATGGGAATAATTTTTAAGAAAATTGCAGTAGCAAGGTTTAGTAGAACGCTTGCAACCCTTGTGTCGTCAGGTGTATCTATTCTCGAAGGTTTGATGATTACGGCTAAAACCGCTGGTAATAAAATTGTAGAAGATGCCGTTCTGGAAGCCAGGTTGCAGGTAGAACAAGGTAAAACAATCTCAGAACCTTTGAAAAACACCAAAGTTTTTCCCCCTATGGTTGTCCAAATGATTGCCGTAGGTGAACAAACCGGTGCACTTGATACAATGCTTTCAAAGATAGCGGACTTCTATGAAGATGAAGTTGACCAGGCTGTTGCTCAGTTAATGAGTTTGTTAGAACCGGTAATGATTGTTGTATTAGGCGGGCTTGTCGGCGGTATAGTTGTTTCTATGTACTTGCCTATCTTTAGCCTTATCAAGCACATTAAATAATTCTCTAAGAAATCTCTTAAATATATTGCCGGCTTTTAGCCGGCTTTTTTTGTTTTAATGCTATAATTTAATTGATGTTAATAAGGAGGTTTTATATGGGTGAACCCAAAAATTATGTGAAAATACTCTCTTTAATTCTATTTTTTGCTGTTTTCTCCTATTTTACTTCTTTTGCAGAGCAGGGTAAAAAAGAAAAAAAAAGCAGTGTTTCCGTTGAAAAGGTATACGAAATTTATAAAGAAGGAAACTGTTTTTTTGTTGATGCCCGCTCTTTCAAAGATTATGCTAACGGCCATATTGAAGGGGCTATAAATATCCCGTTTCATTCAAACAAAAAGACGGATTACATTATGAAGGCAATTGATATACTTAACGGGGCAAAACATGTTGTTGTTTACTGTGACGGTTCTGAGTGCGGTTTAAGTAAAATGCTTGCTAAAGATTTGCTCAACGCAGGCTTAAAGAAAGAGAAATTAATAATTTTTACGGAAGGGTATGAAGTATGGAAGAAAAAAGGTTATCCCGTTTCAAAAGATTTGTCTTTTCAAGAGGCTTTATTCTCACCGCAAGAACAATAATTGCTTTAATTTTTATATATTCAGGCTCAATTAAGATATTAGACCTCCATAATTTTGGCGAGGCGATAAACAATTATCACATTTTGCCTCAATTTCTGGCAGTTCCCTTTGCTTCTTTAATTTCAGTCTCTGAGGTTGTGCTTGGGCTCCTGTTTTTATTAGGGATTTTTGAATTAGAAACAGGTGTTTTATTGATTTTTCTAAATATTGTTTTTATTATAGCTATGTCAAGTGCACTTTTAAGAGGGATTGACATTTCTTGCGGGTGCTTTTCATCAGAGGGTGAAGCCTTAGGCTTAAAAGATATTATTCGCGATTTAATTTTTATTTTACTGATACTCTGGGTCATTGTGGGGAGGAAGTATGGAAAAGTTGATAGTTGAATCAATCTCAAATACGGTATTTTGCAGGTTAAAGGAAGCTTTAAATTTAAGCGGATTGAAAAAATTATCGGAAATTTTTGAATTTAATTATGTAAATAGTGAAAAAAGTTCGGATAAAAAATTGTTCGGAATATTGAAAGTAAGTACTAACGGTATTGACAGGGTAAAACTTGGAATGTTTTTGCAGGCATTTTCCCTGCTTCTTAAAAAAGAAAACATAAAAACCTCTATTGAAAAAAAGAGTGATTTATACATAATTTCAATTTTTAAGCCTTCAAAAATCTCAAAACAAGAGATTAAGAGAGTTCTTAATTTAAAGATAGAAGGAGAAGATAAAAAAATATACTGCAAACACAGGCCTAAAAAGGTTTACAAACACAAAATTAAGGTAAGGTTCAGAGACCTTGACGCTATGGGGCATGTTTCAAATAATGTTTTTCTTGTTTATCTGGAAGAATCAAGGGTGGGATTCAGGGATTATATAGCAAAGCATAATGAAGGTACTCTGGATTTTTCTTCCGTGGTTGCCTCACATAATATTGAGTATGTTGCACCTATTTTTTTAGGCGAGGAACTTGAAGTTGAGGTTTTTATTTCCCATTTAACCGAGAAATCTTACAGGTTTAATTACAGAATTTTCAATAAAAAGACAAAGGAATTAAAAGCAATTGCTTATACTCAAATGATTGGATACGACTATAAAAAACAGGTTGTTAAGCCTATCCCGAAAGAATTCACTCTTCAAATGACAGATTATATAGTGTAGAAAATTTCGGCATTGTGTTTTTGTTTTCAACAAATTCCTTCTATAATCTTTGACTAACATTGTAAACATTGATAAAATCAGCAATGGCACAAAAATTTTGGGAAGGAGCGGCGAATGAAAAAGATTCTTGCCTTGCTTTTGTTCTGTGCGGTTCCATTGGTGTTTGCTGAAGATATTAACTGCCTTGATTGTCACGGGAAAGACGGTGACTTGCCAATCCATGTTGACAAATTTAAAAACTCAGTGCATTCTGATCTGGCTTGTACAGATTGCCATGTTGGTGCTGACAAAGTGAAAAAAGGAGAAGTTTTTGAAGAAGTTCACCCTGACAATTTAGAGGGTAAAACACCTCAATGTACAGAGTGCCATGAAGAAAAGGTGAAAGGGTTAGCGAAAAGCGTTCATTCAGACCTTTCATGCTCAGATTGCCACGGTACAATCCATGACCTTACCGATGATGCATTGCTTTCTCAGAACAAGTTTAAGATTCATGAGGTTTGCTCCGATTGTCATGACGAGGTTGTTGAAGAATATGTTAACAGTGTGCATGGAAAGGGGTTGATTGAAAAGAAAAACCAGGATTCTCCGTCATGTCTTGATTGCCATGGGGATATTCACAGTGTATTGCCTAAAGACAATGAGAATTCTCCCGTTTTCAGGGGGAATGTTCCTCAAACATGCGACAAGTGCCATGACAACGAAGAAATAATGAAGAGAAACGGTTTAAGGACAAAGCAATCCGAATCCTACAAAGAAGATTTTCATGGGAAAATGATAGCATTGGGCCTTTTAAAGGCAGCAACCTGCGCAGATTGTCATACTGCCCACAATATTTTAAAAAGCTCTAATCCCAAATCAACGGTAAATAAAAAGAATGTTCCTAAAACCTGCGGTAAATGCCACAAAGGAGCCAATGAAAATTATGCAAAGGGAAATTTCCATACATCACATAAGTATAAAGAGGATAAATGGCAATGGATATATGGATTATTCTTTTTCTTTTTAACAACAGGCACTATGGTTGCTCTTATAATCCACATGGCTCTTGATGCAAATGCCCGTTTAAGAGAAAAGAGAGAAAAAAAGAAAGAAAATAAGGAATAAAGGAGTCAATTATGTGGAATAAAAACAGAATTGTTGAAATTGACGGCAAGAAATACATAAGAAGGTTCAGCCCCTTTGTGCTTTTTCAGCATTGGTTGATGGCTATAAGTGTTATCTTTTTAATGCTAACAGGCTTGCCTATGAAGTTTTACGAACTAAAGATTTCAAGGATTTTGATTTCTTTGTTCGGAGGAATAGAAATTGCCAGAACAATACACCATATAGCAGGGGCAGGATTGGCTCTCGCAGCAATTATTCATATTTATTACATTACAATGACCAAGGAAGGAAGGTATAACTTTATTGAACTTATCCCCAAATACAAAGATGTTGTTGACGCAATTCAGAATATCAAGTGGTTTCTTGGTTTAAGCAAGGAAAAACCAAAATTCGGCAGGTTTTCCTATGTGGAGAAATTTGACTACTGGGCTGTTTACTGGGGTTGTGTGATTATGGTGGGCTCAGGCTTTATGTTGTGGTTCCATGATTTGTTTCTCACTAAATTCCCTAAATTATACTTTGATTTAGCAAGGATTATGCATTCTGACGAGGCGGTGCTTGCTACTCTGGCTATTGTTATTTGGCATTTTTACAATGCTCATTACAACCCTGATAAATTCCCTATGAACAAGGTTATTTTTAACGGGCTTATGCCTGAAGAAGATATGAAAGAAGAGCACCCTTTAGAATATGAGGAGTTAATTAAAGCGGAAAAATAATTTAAGGCGGGCTTTAAGCCCGCTTTTTTTTAACTAAAAACAAGTAAAAGCAAATATAAAACGGCCGCCCCGACAATTAAGGGAATCAAAACAATAAAAACTATAAAAAGCTTCAAACCGATTACAAACAAAGCAAGGATTATCGGGAAAAATACCAAAAATGCAATTAGCCCTACAATAAGCCCCGAAAGGTAAAATGCAACCTTAAATACCAATTTTAAAAACCAGAAAAACACTATAATTACCGCTAATCCTGTCACTGCCATTGTTAATAGAGTTAAAAGTTCTATCATAAGAACCCCCTTTGATTTGTTTCTAAATACAATTACGAAAAACTCCCTTATTTTGTTTAATTCAAATTCGTTTGTTGTGCTAACAATTTTTTTTTAATAGAATAGAAAGGAAAATTCAACAAAAAGAAAATGTTGAGGAGGGGGAATGAAATCTATAAGAATCGGCAATGCCGGCGGTTATTGGGGAGACGACCCTGATGCTTTGAAAAATCAGGTTTTAGGCGGTGAATTAGACTTTATTACAATAGATTATTTGGCTGAAATTACAATGTCTATTATGAACAAGCAAAAGTTAAGAGACCCTGATTTAGGGTATGCAAAAGACTTTATAAAGCACCTTGACCCTGTTTTTGAAGAAGTTGTAAGAAGAGGAATAAAGATTATAACCAATGCAGGGGGGGTAAACCCTGTTTCATTAGCAAAGGAGTTAAATAGTCTTGCAGAATCAAAGGGATTAAAGGGAGTAAAAATAGCCGTTGTTGAGGGAGACAATATACTTGATTCAATAGATGAACTTTCAGAAAAAGGTATAGACTTTTCAAATATGGAAACAGGGGAAGCCTACGATTTAATAAAGGGAAAGGTTTTGTCCGCAAACCTTTACTTCGGCGCTGCCCCTGTTGTTGAGGCTTTAAGGCAGGGTGCGGACATTGTAATAACGGGAAGGGTTACGGATACGGGAATAACCCTTGCTCCAATGATTTATTCATTTAACTGGGATACAAAAGATTATGACAAATTAGCGGCTGGTATTGTTGCAGGCCACATACTTGAATGCGGTGCCCAGAGCACGGGAGGGAACTTTACCGATTGGGAGAAAGTGCCTTCTTTTGATAAAATTGGCTATCCGATTGCAGAGGTTTACGAAGACGGAACATTTGTAGTTACCAAGCACCATTCCCTTGACGGGATGGTTACCGTTGACACTGTCAGGGAGCAACTTGTTTATGAAATGGGAGACCCGAAAAACTATATAACCCCCGATGTAATAGCGGATTTTTCCACTATAAAGCTTGAAGATGCGGGGGAAAACAGGGTTAAGGTAAGCGGTGTTAAGGGATACCCTCCGACAGATTTGTTAAAGGTGTCAATATCCTATCAGGACGGATACAAGGCTTCAGGGGCAATAATAATTTCAGCGCCTGACGCGAGAAAGAAGGCTGAAAAGTTTGCCGAGATATTCTGGAAAAGGGTTGGGATAGATTATGAAGACAAGTTGACAGAGTTTGTCGGTTTAAACGCCTGCCACAGGCACCTTGCCCATCTGGATGAGGCAAATGAGATACTTTTAAGGTTTGGGGTAAGAGACCATGACAAATCCAAGTTTGAAAGGTTTAGAAGAAAACTTCCCGCATTGATTTTAAGCGGTCCTTCTGCTGTTGCGGTAACAGGCGGTGCCCCTCAAGTTCAAAATGTTGTCTCATACTGGCCTGCCCTTGTCCCTCAAGATATTTCCGCATGGAAGGTAATTGTTTTTAAGAATGGAGAAAAGGTTTTTGAAAAAGAAGGGAAGTGGGAAGAAACAGGTGGCACGGTAAGGGAAGTAAAAGATGAAACTAATTTTGACGGTGCTAAATTTGAGGGAGTTGAGGTTAAAAAAGCAAAGTTAATAGAAATAGCCCTTGGAAGAAGCGGGGATAAAGGGGACACATGCAATATAGGGCTAATTGCAAGAAGCGATTTGGCATGGGAATTTATCGGTTATAAAATAACCGCTGGTTTTGTAAAAAAACTCTTCGGAGATATTGTAAAGGGAGAGGTTGAGAGGTTTGAGGTAAAAAACCTTAATGCCTTTAACTTCCTGTTGCACAACGCTTTAGGCGGCGGGGGAACAAGGAGTTTAAGGATAGACGCACAGGGCAAAACCCTTGCCCACGCATTGCTAAACCAGTACATAGAAATCCCTGTAAATGTCCTTGAATCAGTGAAGTAGAGGTGAATTATGTTTGAAACTGTTAAACTTGAAAAAAGAGGCTCTGTACACTATTTGATTTTAAACAGGCCTGAAAAGAGAAATGCAATGAACGATGTAATGCAGGCCGAAATAGTAATGGCTCTTGAAGAGGTTGAAGCACAAAACGGAAGGCTATGCGTTATTACGGGAGAGGGAGATGTCTTTTGCGCTGGTGCTGACTTAAACTGGATGAGAAAAATGAAGGATTTTTCTTTTGAAGAAAACCTGAAAGACTCTAAAAAACTCGCTTTAATGTTCAGGAAGATAAGAGAAGTTCCTTTTGTTACCGTTGCCGCTGTAAATGGCCATGCTATCGGCGGTGCTGTCGGGATTATTGCGGCCTGCGATATGGCTGTCGCAAAAAGGGGTGCACTTTTTTCATTCGGAGAGGTGAAGTTAGGCATTGTCCCTGCTGTAATAGGACCTTACATAGTTGCAAAGACAAACCAGTCCGCCGCAAGGTATTATATGCTGACAGGTGAAAGGTTTGACGCTGACAGGGCTTATGAAATAGGGCTTATACATAAGGTTTTTGACGAAAAAGACTTTAAAGAAGGGTTAAAAGAATTGTTAATAAAGATTTTAACAGGAGGCAAAAACTCTCAAAAACTTATAAAAAGGCTTCTTGACCATATTTCCCCTGTCCCGTCAAAAGAGATTGAAGACTTTGCCGTTGAAATGATTGCAAGGGCAAGGATTTCAGACGAGGGGCAGGAGGGCATAGCCGCATTCTTTGAAAAGAGAAAACCTTCGTGGCTGGAGGTTGAAGTTGAGTAAGTTTAAAAGGGTATTGATAGCAAACAGGGGGGAGATTGCAAAAAGGATTTACAATGCTTTAAGGGATTTGGATATTACCCCTGTAATCCCCATTGTTGAAAAGGAGTTTAACCAATGCTTTACCTGTTACCCATACGCCAAACTGTTAAAGGCGGAAGACGGCATTTTTTTAGACAAAGAAAGGCTAATTGAAATTGCCAAAGAAAATGAATGTCAGGCAATTCACCCGGGGTACGGGTTTTTAGCGGAAAATGCCGAATTTGCAAGGATGTGCGAACAAAACGGCATAATCTTTATAGGCCCCCCTGCAAATGCAATAGAGTTAATGGGGCACAAAGAAACGGCAAGGGTTATTGCAGAAAAGAGCGGAGTATCCCCTGTACCGGGCTTTTCATTAAAGGGTTTAACCGAAGGAGAAATTCTAAAAAAAGCGAAAGACATCGGCTTTCCCGTTTTGATAAAAGCGTCTTTAGGCGGCGGCGGAAAGGGAATGAGAAGGGTTGATAAAGAAGAAGAACTTTTTGAAAACATAAGGATTGCAAGGTCTGAAAGCAGGGAATACTTTGCTTCCGAAGAGATTTTCATTGAAAAATACATTGTCAATCCGAGGCACATAGAGATTCAAATATTCTCTTTCCCCGGAGGCAGGACTGTTTATTTAGGGGAAAGGGAGTGTACAATCCAGAGAAGGCATCAAAAGATTATTGAAGAAAGCCCTTCGCCTATTGTGGACGATAAGTTAAGAAAGGAAATGGGAGAGGCTGCTGTTGCACTTGCAGACACTGTTTCCTATGTGGGGGCGGGCACTGTTGAATTTATAGTGGACAGGGATAAGAACTTTTACTTTCTTGAAATGAATACAAGGATTCAGGTTGAGCACCCTGTTACCGAAATGGTTTACGGGGTTGATTTGGTTAAATGGCAGATTCAGGAGGCAATGGGATTGGTTGTAAACATTCCTCAGGAAAATATTAAGCTTAATGGCCATGCCATTGAATTCAGAATATATGCCGAAGACCCTGAAAACAACTTTATGCCTTCACCGGGAAAGATTTTAAAGTACATTGAGCCGAAAATACCCGGCGTAAGGATTGAGAGTGCGGTAAGGGACGGTTATGAAATATTCCCGGATTTTGACCCTATGATTGCAAAAGTAATTGTTTTTGATACAAACAGGGAAGACTGCATACAGAAGTCCAAAAGGGTTTTAAATGAACTTGTTGTTTTGGGGGTAAAAACAAATATTGCTTTTCTGAAATCAGTAATAGAACACCCTGCCTTTTTAAAAGGGGATATAGATACCGGCTTTGTTGAAAAGTACAGGGATTTTCTATTTGAAAAAGCAAAACAACCTACATTAACAAAAGAACAGGTTGCTTTAATAGCTTCGCTTGTTTCTTCTCAAAAAAAGAAAGATGCTATGCTTGATTGTGGAGACGAAAATTTACTTCCGGAAGTATCAGGCTGGCTGCCTTAAATCAAGGAGGTTTAATGGCTGTTTTTATAATTGAAAATGAAGAATTTAATGTAGAAAAAAAAGTGCTTTCCGAAAACAGGCTTTCAGCCGCGGTTAACGGTGAAGAAATAAGTTTAAATGTGTTTAAAGAGGGCGATAACTTTTATCTTGAAAGGGAAGGTATTTTAATCCCTGTTTTTTTCGTGAGTGATGACAGAAACAATTTGTACCTTCACATAGAGGGAGAAACATATTTAGTTCATAGAAAAACTGTTGAAGAACAGGCTGAAGGCGGAAGTCAGGGTATTGCAAGCGGTGAGATTGAGCCCCCTATGCCGGGAAAAATATTGAAAATTATGGTTAATGAAGGTGATAAGGTTGAAGAAAACCAGGTTTTGCTTTTAATGGAGTCTATGAAATTGCAGGTTGAGGTAAAAGCGCCATTTGACGGAATTGTCAGTAAGTTAAAGGTTAAAGAAGGACAAACCGTTAATGCGGGAGAAGTTGTTGTTAAAATTGAAAAAAGTGTTTGAAAATTAAATTTATGGTAAAATGTACTGGTAAATTAATTCAGGAGGATTTTAAAATATGAGGAAACTATTTCTTTTATTGGGTATTGTGCTTTTAAGCATTAATGTGTCATTTGCGGGAAGTACGGTTAAGAAAGCACAGAAGTATTACGATAAAGCGGTGGAATATTTTAATGCGGGGAAATTCGGCAAAGCAGAGTCTAAATTGTTAAAAGCTATTGACAAAGACCAGAACTTTACCGATGCGTATCTTTTACTTGCAAAAGTTTACGCAAAAACAGGGCAGATTGACAAGTGCCAGCAGTACGCATCAAAGGCGTATGAGTTAAGCAATGGCAAAAACCCTGAAGCATTGGAGCTTATGTATGAGCTTGCAGCTTACAACAAGGATAGAAAAAGCATGGAAAAATACGCCAAAGAGATGTTGCAATTGAAAGGGCAAGGTGCCTCAAAAACAGAAATAGGCAGAATGGAGCAGCTTGCTATCCAGTACTTTCAGATGGGTAATATGAAAAAAGCGGAAGAACTGTATGAAGTGATCATGAAAAATAAGCCTGATTACACATACGCCTATTTGAATTTAGGTAAAATTTATATTGCAATGAAAGATTATAACAAGGCCAAGGCTATCCTTGAGAGAGGAGTTAAGGCTGGTGTTGACAACGAAGATATAGATTTTATCCTTGCTTCTATGTACTGCAATGAGTTTAAAGAGTATAAAAAAGCAATCCCTTTACTTGAAAAATTGATAAAAAATAACTCAAAATATAAAAAAGATGCGTACACTTATCTGATAAATGCATGCAAAGAAACCGACAAGATTGACAAGGGAATTGCGGTTTGTGAGAGTTTTATTAAAGATTTTCCTCAAGATAAGTTGACCCCTGAGGTTAAAAAAAGGCTTGAGCAGTTTAAAAAGGTAAAACAGTCCGAAAAAGCAAAAAAATAACTTTTTTATTGACAAATGCTTGTATTTTATGTAAATATTTTAGTATCGTTGTGTAGGGTATAAAACTTGAAAGGAGGTGAGAGAGGAAGAAAACTAATCCATTATATTGGAAAGTATTTTGGGGTTTTGTTATAAAAACCAAATAATTTGGACGGAGGCTGTCGTATGAAAAAGTTTTTTCTGGTATTAACTTTTATCCTGTTTGCTGGTTTTACCTTTGCTGGTACAACCGGTTCTATTGTCGGTAAGGTTACCGACGCTACAGGTGCTCCGTTACCTGGAGTAACAGTTGTTGCTACTTCTCCCTCTTTGCAGGGCCAGAAGACAACAACAACAAATGCTGATGGTAAGTACAGATTGGTACTTTTACCTCCCGGCGTTTATACATTGAAGTATTCTCTTGCCGGTTTCCAGGCAACCGTTAAAAAGAATGTAAAGGTTAACCTGGACGTTGTAACAACAGTTAACGCTGTTTTAAAAGAAGAAGGCGTTTCCGAACAGATCGAAGTTGTTGCTGAAAAGCCTTTGATTGATGTTACAACAACAACCACAGGCGCTAACTACTCAACAGACTATGTTGAGCAGATGCCTACCGCAAGAAACTACCTTTCTGTTGTTCAGTTAACACCTGGTGTTACCGGTACCGATATTTCAGGCGGTATGATTGTTAACGGTGCTTCCGGTACCGAATCAAACTACATTATTGACGGTTTGAACACAACCGATATCGAATACGGTACTCAGGGTAAAGGCCTTAACTTTGATTTCGTTGAAGAAGTTCAGATTAAAACAGGCGGTTTTGAGCCTGAATTCGGTAGGTCAACCGGTGCTGTTGTAAATGTTATTACAAAGTCCGGCGGTAACGAATTCCACGGTTCTGTATTCTACTACTGGAGAAACCCGTCTTATTCAGCTAAAGAACCTCAGCCCTGGTACGGTTCTTCTTTTATCGGAACTAAAGAATACGACTACGGTTTCTCATTAGGCGGCTATATAATCAAGGATAAACTCTGGTTCTTCCTTGCTTACAACCCGTCTGTAAACGAATACTATTATCAGGTAAATAAAGACACTGATTTAAATGGTGACGGAGCAGACGATATTGTTACAACCGTTCAGAGGTTGAGAGGGGAATCTACTGTTTATGATAAGAACGACAGGGATTACTGGGCATTAAAACTTACTTATAACATCAACGAAAACCATACTGTTGTTGCTTCTTTATTCGGTGACCCGAGAGATTACTACAACAGGTACGGAACAGCACCTAAATCAAGAGACAGAAAGACCTCTCTCGGTGGTACTGACTGGGTTGTTAAATACGACGGTATTCTAAGCGAAAACTTCGTTCTTTCTGCTTCAATTGGTTACCACTATCAGGAAAGAAAAGACAAGCCTCTCTACGACGAAGGCTACAATCCTGAAACTTACTGGTACGGAATGACAATTTCTAACGGTGGTCTCGGTTATATGGAAGACACCGAAATGGAAAGATACCAGTACAAACTTTCTCTTGAATGGTTCTTAAATAACCATGATTTTAAATTCGGTTACGAATACGAAGACAACAAATTTGATTCAGGAAGAATGTACTCAGGCGGCCAGGTACTCAGGCTCTACAGGTACTATGATTTTGATAGCGATGGCACACCTGATGCAGTTTACATGAGAAGAAGAATGTTTGCTTTGAATGACCCGAACGGTGAATTAACTGATGCATACGGTGATCACTATACTCAACTTTTTGATTTCTTGAGAACTAAAACAAAAACTGAGTACACATCAGTTTATGTACAGGATAAGTGGCAGGTAACCGATAACTTCATGCTTACTTACGGTGTAAGGTGGGAAGAGCAGAAGATTAAGGGTAACAACCCGTACTATGGCGGTGAATATACTGCTCTTGATATTGACGATGCTTATGCACCGAGAGTTGGATTCACATGGGATATCTTCGGTGACGGTACATCCAAGCTTTACGCTCACTGGGGAAGGTTCTATGAATATATACCCATGGATATCAACAACAGGGCTTTCGGTAATGAAGTTCTTTACTTTGACTGGTGGTTCTTACCTGCAAACGATGCTGATTCAAACGGCGACGGCGTAATTGATTTCTGGGATTTCAACCCTGCAAACTACAACTTTGATTACAATGTAAACCAGCCGCTGTTTGCTCTCGGTTTCGGTGCTATTCCTTCACCTGTATCAAAGAACATTAACGGTCAGTCACAGGATGAATTTATTGTAGGTTATGATTACCTCTTAAACGATCTCTGGTCAGTTGGTATTAAGTTCACCTGGAGAGAGCTCAATGATGTAATTGAAGACGTTTCTTTTGACGGCGGAAATACCTACATTATTGCTAACCCTGGTAGAGACATTATCTATGATGATGAAAACGGTAACGAAGTTTACATTCCTGCAGATCAGACAGGGTTCACCAAGCCTAAGAGAAATTACAGGGCTTATGAACTTACTTTAAAGAGAAAGTTTGCTGACGGTTGGACAGTTGACGCTTCTATTATCAGGTCAGACCTCTGGGGCGACTACATCGGCGGCGTATTGCCTTTCTATGGCCAGACTGACCCGAACTTAACAGCTCAGTATGACTTACCGTCAACACTTGTTAACACCAACGGACCGCTGCCCTATGATAGGCCTTGGCAGGTTAAGATCAACGGCCTCTATCAGTATGACTGGGGCCTCAATGTAGGTTTCACCTACACATACTACAGCGGTACTCCTATCGCTGCATACGGCGATCCTGCATCTGATTACACAGGTTACTATGGTGAGTTCAGGCTTATCAGAAACGGCGCTCCCGGCCTCGGAAGGACAGACGCTGTTCAGTCTGTTGACCTGAACCTTTCATACACCTATGACCTCGGTAAATACGGTTCTTTAACCGGTTACTTCTACATCTACAATGTATTTAACTGGAAGGCTGTAACAGCAGTTAACCAGAGAATTACCTATGATGTACCTTCCGAAGATTACATCAACGCTAACTTCGGCGGATCATGGGATAACTGGATCAAGTGGATTGACGGAAGATTCAATACTCTCGATGAGTTGCTTGCTTACATGGATTCAGTTGGTATGAAAGTATATGACCACTTCATGGATCCTGAAGCTTTCCAGACACCGAGGTACATCAGGTTCGGTATTAAATATAAGTTCTAATAGAACTTAAAACATAAGGGGGCTTATGCCCCCTTTTTTTGTTTTTTTTATGAGAAAGTCTTTAATTTTCGAAAGCTTATCAAATGGTTTTTTATCAGGTTCAAGTGTATCTGAGTTGTTCCTATCCATTGGCGGAAGGTTTAAAAAAGTAGTATCTTATCTTGAAAAAGGCCTGTCTCTTGAGGAAGCGGTAAAAAAAGCAGGTTTCCCTGTAATAGAGAGAGTGTTTTTGACATTGGGAGAGCAGACTGGTAACCTTGAGGCTGTTTGTTTAAGCCTTTCTCGATATTATTCAATCAAAGAAAATTTTTATTCAAAAGTAATTTCAATTTTTTTCAAAACAATTTTTATACTCTTGCTCGGTATTATTCTTTCTTTTATTGTGTTTAAATCAACCGGTAGTAATGTTCCTCATTCCCTTTTTGTCTTTGTTATTACACTGTTGGCGTTATGGTTTATAATTCTTTTTCTTTTTATTTTTCTTAATCCGGGTTTTTCAAAATATATTGCCCTTTTTGTGTTGAAAACTGCGTATAGCGCAGGCCTTTCT
>WFPG01000163.1 GCA_015487755.1 Acidobacteriota bacterium | reverse complement strand
ATAATTACCGAATGAAATGAAGGTGAATTAGAGAATTAGTGAGTAATTAAAAATGCAACATTTTGACTCTGCAATTCAAAATTTAAATCTAGCATTACTTTGTTTGAGTGCTGTTTTTTTTCTTTTTCTTGGGGAAAAAATAAGCAAATTAGATTCGTTAAGTAGTGTTCGTGCTGTTGGCGGATTGGTGCTGGGGATTTTTTTATTAGGCATTGGGCTTGACGATTTAGGACTCGGTTGGGATTCGCGTTATACTATAAAATATTTTCAATTGAAAATAACTAAGTTTGAGAATCTGTCAATAATTTTACTTTCGCTTTTTTATTTATGCTGCGGATTTTTAGCAGGATGGATAAGGGAAAACAGAAAAAGGCAAGAGGAAGGCAAAGAAAAGATAACTTATCGTGATTTTATCTCAAAACACAAATTCTTTTTTATCAACCTGCATACTGTTATAGGCTTGATTCTGCTTGCCGTATGGTTTTACCTACAACAATATGCAATAATCCAAACATTTTGAAACAATAAATAAATCTCCCCGCAGGCCTTTTCTGGCCTGCATTTTTGTTTTGAGAGGATTGCGCAGGCTGGTAGAATAGAGGGGTAAATTTCTGGAGGTGGTTGGGGATGAAAGGAATTGCAAAAGCGGTTTTGTTTTTTGCGTTATTTGTAATTGTAAACTCTTATGTGATAGGTAAGGATAAAGTTTCTCAGGAAATTAATACGCAATTGATTAAAGCGTGTGTGAAAGGAGATGCTAATGCAGCTGAACTTCTTTTAAAAAAAGGAGCAGATCCGAATGCTATTGACAGTAATTCTGAATCAAATTGTTTAATGATAGCCTCTTTTAGAGGCCATTTGTCTGTTGTCAAAGTATTATTAAAATATGGTGCAGATATAAATGCTGAATATCATGGTAAAGCGATAAGTTTCTTTGAAGGGCAGTGTCCATTAGATTTTGCTATACACGGTGATGTATATAATGAAAACTGCGAGGAAGTTGCAATATATCTGGTTAATCACGGTGCGAATATAAAAAAAATAAGGAGTGACGGAGCAACATATTTAGTAATAGCGGCGAAAAGAGGAATGGAGCGCCTTACAAAACTTTTAATTGATAAAGGAGTTGATATTGATAGACAAACTAAAGATGGTGGTACTGCACTAATGGCGGCATCCCTTTTTGGACACTACAACATTGTAAAACTCTTGCTTGAGCACGGAGCGAACCCAAATTTTAGGGTAAAAAGCGGGCAGTACAAGGGCTACACTGCCTTAAAATTTGCAAAAGAAAAAAGCTATAAAGACATTGTAAAACTACTCAAACAATACGGAGCAAAAGAGTAATTGATAAGCGTAATTAAGATATTTGTTTTGGTTGTCTATTTAAACTTTTAAAGCACAAATGGGATTATTCTTTCTCTGTAGGTGGAGAAGAATTCTTTTAATTCCTCGTTTGGGGATTGGTGAAAAGAGTATGCGAGTATTAAAGGGGAAGAGGAGTCTATTTCATGGGGTTTTATTACGGGGATTTCCCGAACCTTTCCGCCTATTCTTTTATTGGAAAAGTCAAGCACTCCCTTTACCTCAACATCGTAATGCTTTAATGCGCCTATTAGTTTTTTGCCAAACCTTCCAACGCCAATTACATAAACCCCGTTTTTGCTTCTTTTGTCAAAGTTTTTGAAAAAGTACGCCTTTTGAAAAAATAGTTTGTCTTTCTTTAAGTTTTTGTTTGTCCTTGTTTCCCTGCTTGCATGGTCTCGCCACTTTAAGAGTATCTCGTTTACTTTGCCTAATCTATACCCAGAAAAAACAGCCCTGAAAATTAAATCGTAATCTTCGGCATACTCTGTTTCAGTATATCCCCCTAACTTTTCAAAGAATTCTTTTTTTGCGAAAAATGTCGGGTGAACTATTGGGCAGTCTATGTAAAGGTTTTGAAGCATATCTTCGTGGGTTATAAGTGAATTGTTCCACTTCTGGTAAATCTTAACCCCTTCGCTTAACTCCCTTTCCTTCTGTATATTTTTCAAAGCGGTTGAGAAGTCCATATCAAGGGATTTTATTCTGCACCCGCAGTAAATCGGGGGTTTTTCAACCTCTTTGAATATCTCAACCTGTGTGCCTATTAAGTCAATATTTTTATTTTCCGAAAGGAATTTTAACTGTTTTTCAAGCCTTTGGGGAAGCATTATGTCGTCTCCGTCCATTCTGGCTATAAATTTCCCCTTTGCCTCGTTTAATCCGTTGTTCAGTGCTTTAACAATCCCTAAATTTTTTCGGTGTGTTAACAGTTTAAAGCCGTATTTGTTTTTCAGCCTTTCAAGAATATAAGGAGTTGCGTCTGTTGAGCCGTCGTCAATTACAATTAACTCAAAGTCATTATAGGTTTGGGAATAAACCGAATCTATCGCCTTTTCTATGTATTCCTGCTGGTTTTTTACAGGTAGTATTATTGATATTTCAGCCATAGCATTAAAAAACCCCCCGAATGGGGGGGTATGTTTTACATATACTCTTTCAGTATTTTCAGTATTTCGTCGCCAATTCTATCCTGTGCTTCTTTTGTCTGTGCACCTATGTGCGGGGACGCTTCAAAGTTGTCAAGTTCAAGGAGTTTTAAGTCTTTCGGCGGTTCTTCGGTGTAAACATCAAATGCGGCGCCGCCTAATTCCCCGTTTTTAAGCCTTTCGTAAAGTGCCTCTTCGTCTATTAAACCGCCCCTTGCTGTGTTTATAAGGCATGCCCCCTTTTTCATTGAGTAAATCCTGTCCCTGTTTATAAAACCCTTAGTGTGTTCGTTTAAAGGCACATGAAGGGTGATAAAGTCTGAGTTTTTGATTAACTCGTCCATATCGGTGAGGAATTTGCCCCCTAATTCTTCCAGTTTCCCTTTGTTTGTATCAACAACATCAAAGCCAATAACTTCCATTCCAATTCCTCTTGCCATTTTGGCAACGGTAAGCCCTATGTTTCCTACTCCGATAATCCCTAATGTTTTTCCGCCTAACTCAAAGCCTTTCAGTTTTTTCTTTTCCCACTTTCCCTCTCTCATTGTCCTGTCTGCATAGGCAAGTTTTCTTGCAAGGGAAAACATATGCGCAACAACAAGTTCGGCAACAGCCCTTGCGCTTGCGGCGGGGGTATTTCTAACGGCAATTCCCATTTCCTTTGCCGCAACCCTGTCAACATTGTCTAATCCAACCCCTGCCCTTATAATAACCTTTAATCCGCTTGTTTTTTCTAAAACATCCCTTCTTAACTTTGTTTTTGACCTAATAATTACAACATCAAAGCCCTGTAACCTTTCGCCTACTTCCTCGCTTGTAAGTTCTGTTTCAACAACAACCTCATGGCCTTGATTTTTTAAAGCCTCAATTGTCTTTTCCGCAATAGGGTCAGCAACAAAAATTTTCATAAAGCCCCCCTTAATTTACCTTCCCTGAAAGTTGTTTTTCTTTAACAGGGAAATAATTTTGTTAACAAGGTCTTTTCTTTTAAAAGGCTTGGAAATCTTCTCTCCCACCTCGTCTTCAACAACCTTTGCCTCGTCAAGGAATGCTGAAAGGAGGAGTATTTTGTTTTTCCCCTGAAGTTCATTAAGCCTTTTAACCCATTCTTCCCCGCCTAAAACAGGCATTTTATAGTCTGTGATAATTACATCAAATTCCTGTAATTCCATCAATTCTAAGGCTTCCTGCCCGTTGCTAACGGACGCGACGCAAAAGCCTTCCCTTATGAGAATTTTCATAAGAGTTTTTCTCAAATTATCGTCGTCTTCCGCTATCAGTATTTTTGCAGAAAGGTAATCAACCTGTGCCATACTCGTCTCCTTATCGTTTATTTACACCGCTATTTTATCATAAACAAAAGTTTATTTTAAAAAACAGGAAACATTAAAACCTCTTTTTCGTATTAGTTTGTTGAAAAAAAATTTTTGGGGGTTGATGTGAAAGTAAGGAGAAGCCAAAGGTGGTTAATTGTTTTTGTGCTTGCTGCGGTTATTTTATCGGCAGGGTGTAAGGCTGATAAACGGTTTAAAAGGGATAAATTTAACTCAAAGTTTAAAGATAAGAAAAAACAGGCAATTCCCGTAAAGGTTGAAAAATTGAAAAGGGGGGATATCTCCTCTTTTGTTCTCTCTTCCTCAACAATTCAGGCAGAGTATTCGGTTGATGTTGTTGTTGAAACTTCAGGCATAGTTGAAAAGATATTCTTTGACGAAGGGGACAGTGTGAAAAAAGGGGATGTTTTAGCGGTTGTAAATTACGAAGAGTTAAAGTTAACTAAAGATAAAAAGTATATGGCTTACCTTGACGCTAAAAAGAAGTTTGAAAGGACTAAAAACCTTTACGAAAAGAAATTGGTTTCAAAGGAAGATTATGACAAGGCTGAGTTTACCTTAAAACAGAGCGAGATTGACTACAAAGACGCAAAGGTGAAGTTTGACAAAAGCATGATTAAAGCGCCCTTTGACGGGATAATTACCGAAAGGTATATAACATTAGGCCAGTATGTTTCCCCCTCTCAAAAGGCGTTTTCAATAGTCAATACAAAGATTTTAAAGGCGATTGTTTATATCCCTGAAGAAAATGTATTCAAATTGAAAAAAGGCCAGAAGGTTATACTTGAAAGTGATACCACAAAAAGGGATTTTGAAGGCAGGGTGGAAAAGATTTCTTCCGTTGTTGACCCTCAAAGTGGGACAGTCAAGGTAACCATAAGGGTAAAGCCTGACAAAAATGTCAGGCCGGGAATGTTTGTAAATGTAAAGATAATAACAGACACAAAAAACAATGTTTTGCTTGTGCCTAAAAAGGCTGTTATCTATCAAAACGACAGAAAGTACATCTTTATTGTTGACAGGGATAAAAAGATTGCAAAAAAGGTTGAGTTAAAGGCAGGGTATGAAAACAAGGATTACTTTGAATGCTTAAACGAGGATTTAAACGACAATACCCTTGTGGTTGTTGCGGGACAAAACACTTTAAAAGACGGAGACAGGGTAAGGGTAATAAAAAATGGAAAATAAAAGCATTTTCAATATAACCGTTAAAAGGCCTGTGGCCATTACAATGATTATACTTGCCGTTGCCGTATTCGGTTTTGTTTCATACAAGCAATTGAAGATGAATTTAATGCCGAACATTACCTATCCGACTGTAACGGTGAGGACTGAAATGGAAGGCTCCGCTCCCGAAGAGATTGAAAACAATGTAACAAGAAGGATAGAAGAGGCTCTGGCGGTTGTAAACAATTTGAAAAGGATATCTTCAGTTTCAAGGACAGGCACTTCCGATGTAATACTTGAGTTTTACTGGGGAACAAACATAAACACCGCTGTTCAGGATATAAGGGAGAAGTTAGACCAGGTGTTTCTGCCTGAAGAGGCTAAAAAGCCAGTTATTTTAAGGTATGACCCTACACTTGACCCTATTCTTGTTTTTGCTGTTACATCAAACAAAATGAATTTAATGGATTTAAGGACTTTCTGCGACGAACAGTTAAAGCCTGCCCTTGACAAGTTGAAAGGGGTTGCGGCAGCAAAGATTAGAGGGGGGCTTGAAGAAGAGATAAGGGTTGAAATAGACCAGAAAAAACTTGAAAACCTTAACTTAAACATAAACAGGATAAACACAAGGCTTGCTAACGAAAACATAAACCTTGCAGGGGGAATTTTAAGGGAAGGCTCAACAGAGTACATTGTAAGGACTGTAAATCAGTTTAAAAACCTTGACGAAATTAGAAACCTTATAATCGGGAAATTCAACAATGCCGAAGTAAGGCTTAAAGACATCGGCACTGTTAAAAAGACCTACAAAGACAGGGAAGTTATAACAAGGGTAAACGGGAAAGAGTGCGTCCTTGTTGAGATATACAAGGAGGGGGACGCAAACATAGTTCAGGTTGCAAACAGGGTAAAAAACCAACTCCTTTCAGACAAAAAAAAGACAATCTATTCAAGGTTTAAAGGATTGATAAACATCTCCCTTTTAAGCGACCAGAGTGTCTTTATTGAAAAGGCTATTGACGAGGTTAAGTCAAATGCAGTAATAGGCGGAATACTCGCAATTTTAGTTTTGTTTCTGTTTTTAAAAAATCTAAAATCAACCTTTATCGTTTCCCTTACAATTCCCCTTTCAATAATTACAACCTTTGCTCTAATGAACTTCTTTAAAGTTACCCTGAATATTATGTCTTTAGGGGGAATTGCTTTAGGTGTTGGAATGCTTGTGGACAACGCCATTGTTGTTTTAGAAAGCATATTCAGGGTTTCGGAAGAAAAAGGGGAATCTGATGAAAGTGTGGTTATAGGCGTTCAGGAAGTTGGAACCGCTGTAATTGCCTCAACCTTAACAACCGTTGCGGTATTCTTCCCCATTGTTTTTATTGAAGGTATTGCAGGCCAGATTTTCAAGGATATGTCGCTAACTGTTGTCTTTGCTTTGCTTGCCTCTCTGGTGCTTGCATTATTCTTTATCCCTATGGTTGCTTCAAGAAGGTTCGGCCTTAATGCGGAAAACAAAGAGGGAAGAATCGGCTCAATGCTTCTTACCTTTTACTCTATAAAGGCATTAAAAGAGGATTTAAAAGGCATTGAAGGGGTAAAATACCTGCTTTTGCCGTATGTGATTTTCAAGTTTGTCGTTTATTTAATCCTTGAAATTGTCGGGAAAGTATTTGTTGCTATTTACCTTGTTCTTTTAGGCATTGTATTTTTAAGCGCAAAGATTTACAAATTTCTGGATAAAGTGCTTTTTTCAAAGATAATAGGCGGTTTCAATTCAGGGTTTAATTGGTTTCAAAAGAAGTTTTACCCATCTGTTTTAGATTGGTCGTTATCAAATAAAGTAATAGTGTTTGCACTTGTAATTTTTGCATTTGTTATAACCTATTTTTCCTTTAAATCCCTTGATGTGGAATTGCTTCCGAATATGCATCAGGGTGAGTTTTCTGCAATAGTTACAATGCCCATAGGCACCCCTGTTGAGGAGATTGACAAAAAACTTCTGCCTTATGTGGAAAGGGTTTCAAAGATTAAAGAGGTAAAAACCGTTTTTGTGAAAAGCGGGGTTGAAGGCAACTCCTATCCGAAGTCTTATGAAGGGGAAAACATCGCAAATATAGGGGTAATACTTAAACCTACCGATAACATCATTAAAACTGAAGAAAGCGCAATAGAAAAGGTTAGAAAAATATTATCCGATATTCCCGATGCCGAGGTAAGGATAAAGTTTCCCGAACTCTTTACAACAAAGCCCCCGGTTCAGGTTGAGATACACACCTACAACCTTGACCAATTGAAGAAGTACACAAACCTTGTTTATGAAAAGATTAAAGACCTGCCTGAATTAAAAGATGTGCAAACAAACATTAAGCCGGGCAACCCTGAAATTGAAATAAGGTTTGACAGGGATAAATTATCAAGGCTTAACCTGAATGTCAGGGATGTTGCGGAAATGGTAAGAAACGAGATTTTAGGTAATATCCCTACAAAGTTTGTAAAAGAAGACAGAAGGATTGACATAAGGGTAAGGCTTAAAGACAGTATCCACAAATCTTTAAGGGACTTAAAAAACCTTATCATAAACCCGGGGGATCAAAAGCCTATTCCCTTAAAGGCGGTTGCAAATTTTAGCATTCAGGAAGGCCCGGGGGAAATCAGGAGAATAGACCAGCAAAGGGTGGGGGTTATCACCGCAAATATTCAGGGAATCGGGTTAAAAAACATTACAAACAAGATTGAAAGCATTGTAAATAATTTGGATTTGCCTAAAAACATAACCGTTGTTATGGGCGGCCAGCAGATGGAAATGGAAAAATCTTCATCAAGTCTATACCTTGCACTGCTTTTGTCTGTTTTCCTTGTCTATATTGTAATGGCTTCTCAGTTTGAATCCCTCATTCACCCTTTAATAATTATGTTCACCATACCCCTTGCAATGTTCGGTGTGGGGGTAACTCTGTATGCCTTTAATGTCCCCCTTTCTGTGCTTGTTTTTATAGGCATGATGATGCTTGCGGGAATTGTTGTAAACAACGCAATTGTTTTAATTGATTACATAAACCTGTTAAGAAGCAGGGGAATGAGCCTTGCAGACGCAATCAAAGAGGCGGGGATTGTAAGGCTTAGGCCTATATTTATGACAACACTGACAACCGTTTTAGGCCTGCTCCCAATGGCAATAGGCTTCGGCGAAGGCTCCGAGGTTAGAAAGCCTATGGCAATAACCGTAATTGCAGGCCTCATATTCTCCACAATGCTAACCCTCATTGTCATCCCCGTAATCTACCATCTTGTGGAATCGCTTAGGAAAAAAAGTGAACGGTGAAAAAGTGAACAGTCCTTTCACCATTCACCTTTTACAATCTATAGATTCTCATCAAAGGATATAAAGTTTATTATCAGGTTTATTAACTGCTCTTTTTGATTTGCAGGGCTTGCGGCAACAAGATAGCATAGTGCGGTTAGTGTGTTGCTGTTGAATTTGTTAAAGAGTTCTTCCTTTGAGATGTTTTCATACAGAAACTTTAAAAACAAAAGTGCACCGATTCGCTTGTTTCCGTCAACAAAGGGATGGTTTTTAATTATAAGATAGAGTAGGTTTGCCGCTTTTTCTTCAAAAGAGGGATAAAGTTCTTTCCCGCCGAAACTCTGATAAATTGTGTTTAATGCGCTTTCAAAAAGCCCTCTGTCTCTTTCTTTGCCGAATATGTCAGAGGCTTCATCTCTTTTCATTAAGTATTGTTTTAATTCGGTAATTGCGGCTTTTGCTTCATTGTATTCTATCTTTCTTCCCTCTTTTTTCCTTGTTTTTGCCTTGATTTTTCCCGTGTCGTATTCCTCAATCCACTTCCAAACAAGGGCATATTTTTTAATAAGTTCAATAAGGCCTTTTGCTTCTTTTGCGGTAAGGGAAGGGGTGTTTATGTTTTCTTTTATAAACTTTATTGTTTTTTCAAGTTCTGCCAATTTTTTTTCGCTAAGCCTTTTTTCGTTGAGGGCATAGCCTTTTACAAGGTAATTTTTTAGCACATTGGTTGCCCAAATCCTGAATTGAGTTGCTTTTTTAGAGTTTACACGGTAGCCGACTGCTATAATTACATCAAGGTTAAAGTAGTCAATTATTCTTTTAACTTTCCTTTTCCCTTCAATTTGAACTGTTGCAAATTTTGCAACAGTTGAATCTTGTTCTAACTCTCCAGATTTAAAAATATTTTTAATATGCCTTGAAATTACAGATTTATCTTTTTCAAACAACATTGCAATCTGATTGAGATTTAACCACAATGTTTCCTCTTTTAACTGAACCTCTATTTTTTTATCCCTATCCTCAAAAATAACTAACTGATTTTCCCCTTTCATCCTTCATCCTTTTCCAAATCAAGAATTCAGAATCCAAAATCCCTAATTAACAATATCTCATCAATAATGTTGTTGCAGGAAGTGGGTTATATAGTAATGGACAATGTCGTTGCCGTAAAGGTAGGTAATAATTGTCCCTATGGATAGAAAGCAGCCGAAGGGGATTTCGTATTGCCTGCCTTTTTTAAGCACATAGATTATGAAAAGCCCGACAATTGTGCCTACAACCGATGCAATCATTAATGCTAAAAACGCCTGTTTGCCTAAAAATGTGCCCATTAGTGCAAGCATTTTAACATCTCCCATTCCCATTCCTTCAATCCCCTTTATTTTCAGGTAAATGTATGCAAGAAGGAATAAAAGTCCCGCGCCTACAACCCCTACAACAAGGGATTCAACAAAGCCCCTGTCAGGGGAAAAGTATGCAAATATCAATCCTATGGGGATAAACCCCAATGTGATTTCGTCAGGCAAAATCCTTTCGTCTAAATCAGTGAAGAATAGGATAAGCATAATTGAGGCTAAAAGGATAAATTCAAGCGCTTTAAAACTTACCCCGAATTTGTAAACCCCGAAGGCAAATATTAAGCCTGTCAAAAATTCAATAAAAAAATACCTGAATGATATCTTTGCGCCGCAGTATGCGCACTTTCCCCTTAAATAAAGCCAACTGAAGATTGGAATATTGTAATACCACGGGATTGTTTTCTTGCAATTTGGACAGAATGAGCGGGGTTTTATTACAGATAATTCTTTCGGCAGCCTGTAAATGCACACATTGAAAAAGGAGCCGAACATTGTGCCTAAAACAAATACAAAGAAAAGCCCCAATTTTGTTTGAATAAAAACTTCAAGATAATTTAAAAAACTCATTTATTACCTCTCTTTTTAAAGTGATACCGTGTCCTGATACTCGCCAAAAACCTCTCTTAAAACATCTGCCATTTCCCCTAATGTACAGTAAGCCCTGACGCAGTCAAGTATGTAAGGCATAAGGTTGTCGCTTCCCATTGCTGCCTTTTTTAATTTTTCAAGCCTGTCTTTTACAAGGGTGTTGTCCCTTTCTTGTTTTAGTTTTTTCAACTTTTCAACCTGCCTTTTTTCAACCTCTTCATTTATCTTTAAAATTTCCAGATCCTTTTTGTCTTCTTCAATTGTGAATTTGTTCACTCCCACAACAACCTGCTCCCCGCTTTCAACAGCCTTTTGATAATTATATGCGCTTTCCGCAATCTCCCTTTGAACATACCCGCTTTCAATTGCTTTAAGCATTCCCCCCATTTTGTCTATCTTTTCAATATACTCAAAAGCCCTCTTCTCAATCTCATTTGTCAGGCTTTCAATGTAATAAGAGCCTGCAAGGGGGTCAACTGTGTCTCCAACCCCGCTTTCGTAAGCGATTATCTGCTGTGTCCTTAAAGCAATTCTAACCGATTTTTCTGTGGGCAGGGCGAGTGCTTCGTCCATTGAGTTTGTATGTAAACTTTGAGTTCCCCCTAAAACCGCCGCAAGCGCCTGTAAGGTAACCCTTACAATGTTGTTTTCAGGCTGCTGCGCAGTTAATGTGCTTCCCCCTGTCTGGGTGTGAAACCTTAGCATCAGGGATTTGGGGTTTTTTGCATTAAACCTTTCCTTCATAATCTTTGCCCACATTCTTCTTGCAGCCCTGAACTTTGCTATCTCTTCAAGAAAATTGTTGTGTGCGTTGAAGAAAAAGGAAAGTCTCGGTGCGAATTTATCAACATCAAGCCCCGCCTTAATTGCCTCTTCAACATATGCTATGCCGTCGGCAAGGGTGAAGGCTACTTCCTGAACGGCGGTTGAGCCTGCTTCCCTTATGTGGTATCCGCTTATTGAGATAGTGTTCCATTTCGGCACATGGTTTGAGCAAAACTCAAATATGTTTGAGATTATCCTTAAAGAAGGCTCTGGAGGGTAAATGTATGTCCCTCTCGCAATGTATTCCTTTAAAATGTCGTTTTGGATTGTCCCGGAAACCTTATCAAAGGATACCCCCTGTTTTTCCGCAACAATTAAGTACATTGCAAGTAAAAATGACGCCGTTGCGTTAATTGTCATTGAGGTTGAAACCTTATCAAGGGGTATGCCGTCAAAGAGTATTTCCATATCCTTTAAAGAGTCAATGGCAACCCCGACTTTCCCCACTTCCCCCTTTGCCATAACATTGTCTGAGTCGTATCCAATCTGAGTGGGAAGGTCAAAGGCGACGGAAAGCCCCATTGTCCCCTGCTCAAGAAGGTATTTATACCTTTTGTTTGACTCTTCCGCCGTCGCAAAGCCTGCATACTGCCTCATTGTCCAGAACCTTGAGCGGTACATTGTAGGTTGAACCCCTCTTGTAAATGGGTATTCTCCCGGGAAAGAGAGATCCCTTGCGTAATCAAGGCTTTCTATGTCTTCGGGAGTGTAAATTCTCTTTATTTCAATCCCTGAAGATGTTTCAAACTTTTCTTTTCTTTCGGGAAACCTTTCTGTTGCTTTTTTAACCTTTTCTTCATAACTCTTTTTCAATTCATTGTAATCAGCCATATCCCCTCCGAATGCGTTTTAATCTATTATAAAAAAAAATCCCCCCGATTTATACATCGGAGGGAAAATTTAAGGGTATTTTTCTAAAAATTACAGTGTCTGGATTACGGTTAAAACTCCTGTGTCAACAATATCCTGCCAGGAGCAGCCCCTTGACAAATCGTTGCAGGGTTTGTTTAACCCCTGTAAAACAGGGCCTATTGCTGCTGCGTTTCCTATTCTCTGGGTTAATTTGTAGCCTATATTCCCCGCATCTAAATCAGGGAATATAAGGACATTTGCGTTTCCCGCAACAGGAGAGCCTGGCGCTTTTTTCTTGCCGACGGAATCCACAATTGCCGCATCTGCCTGTAATTCCCCGTCAACAACTATGTCAGGCCTTCTTGTTTTAATGTATTCAAGTGCTTCCCTTACCTTGTCAACATCAGGGTGGTTTGCGCTTCCCTTTGTTGAGAATGAGAGAAGGGCAACTTTTGGCTCAACCTCAAGGAATTTTTTGCAATTTTCCGCAGTGTCAATTGCAATTTCAGCAAGCTGAATTGCGGTAGGGTTAGGCACAATTGCGCAGTCTGCAAAAAGCATTGCCCCGTCAACCCCGAATGCAGGGTTCTGGGTAATCATTAGAAAGAAAGAAGAAACCGTTTTGCTTCCCGGCTTTGTGCCAATAATGTGAAGTGCCGCCCTTACAGTGTGGGCGGTTGTGTTTAAAGCACCTGCAACAGAGCCGTCCGCCTTTCCGTCTTCAACCATCATTGCACCGAAAAAGAGCGGGTCTTTCATCATTTCTTCCGCTTCTTCCTTTGTAATGCCCTTTGCCTTTCTCTTCTGGTAGTAGAATTCCGCATACTTATCAAAGAAATCCGCTTTCAGGTGGTCTAATACCTCAAAGTTCATCTCTATTCCCAGCTCTTCGCACCTTTTTGAAATCTCTTCAGGGGTTCCTAAAACAATAGGCTTAAAAACCCCTTCTTTTACCGCAGCATTTGCCGCTTTCAATGTTCTGTCGTCCGTTCCTTCAGGAAGGACTATTGTTTTTCCTGCCTTTCTCGCTCTTTCCTTAAACCTTTCCATTAAGTTCATCTCATCCCCCTAAAAACAGGTAATGGTATAAGACCACACTATAATTTTCTATTTTTTTTGAATTAAAATCAATAATAAAGGCTGGATGGATAAAAAAAAAGCAGGCAATATGCCTGCAATTTTTATAGTTATGATGGGAATGAAGGCTTTTTTGCCGCAAATTACTTGATTGCGAACGCAATCACCAAAACATAGAGTACGAGAGACTCGATAAATGCAAGACCGATAAGAAGGGTAGTCCTGATATTACCGGTTGCTCCCGGGTTTCTTGCAATTCCTTCGCAAGCGGCAACAATTGCCTTCCCCTGTCCAATAGCACCGAATGCAGCCGCAAAAGCAAGTGAAATACCTGCCGCAACTGAGCCCCACGGTGTTTTAGCAACCGCTTCAGCACCTTCGGCTGCCATTGCAGGGTTTACAGCAAAAAGAATTGCTGCTGCAATGATTGCTAATGAAATGAATTTCCTCACAGCAAACCTCCTTTCAAGAATTTATAATTACGGCTTCGGAAACCGTAAAAGCCTTAATTAATGCTCTTCGGCAACCGCTCCCGCAAGGTAAACGATTGTGAGCATTACGAAAATCAATGTCTGAATAAAGCAGACAAATAAACCCAATGCCATAATGGGAATTGGGATTATAAAGGGGATTAACCCTAAAAATACCAGAAAAACGGAGTGGTCTCCGAACATATTTGCAAACAACCTTATTGCAAGTGAAAATGGCCTTGCAATGTGGGAGATAATTTCAATAGGAAGCATTAAAGGTGCAAGCCACCAGACAGGCCCCATAAAGTGTTTTATGTACTTTATGCCGTGTTTTTTAAATCCTATGTAGTTGTAGTACAGAAAAACAAGAATTGCTAAAGCGGCGGTTGAGTTTAAATTGGCTGTTGATGCCATAAATCCCGGTATAAGCCCTAAAACATTTGATAAAAAGATGTATATTGCAAGTGCGGTAACAAAAGGAAGAAATTCTTTTCCCTCTTTGCCTATATTGTCTTCAAGCATTGAGTTTATAATGTTTAAAACCCCTTCATAAAATTGCTGAGCCGGTGTGGGGATAATTTCAGGGTCTTTTTTCAAAATAATAAAAATAAAAAAGGCGATTAAAAAAGCAATAATTCCCATAACAACATTGTCGTGCAGGTGAGTGTGAAATAACTGATTTACAAACTGTGTAATTAAAGACGCTTCATGACCCATTTTGCTTCATACCTCCTGATATTGGTGAAAGAAATAACCCGAAAACAAGTGCCGTCATCCCTGCTGTAAAGGGCAGTAACCTAAAATTCTTCCACTGGATAATACCATAAATGACTGCCGCTATCAAGGGATAACGAACAAGATTTATCAGTATTATAAATTTCGCCTGAGAGGCCGATTTTGAAGTAATTGTAAAGGTTAACTTTTCAAGGTAAACAAAGTTTAGCATTACTAAAATATACCCGAAAACAAAATTCAAAACACTGTAGAATTCCCCCTTAAATGCAAAAAAGGCAATTCCTGCAATAAAGTAAACAACGCTGGCAATTATTACAAGCCGTTCAGTTTTCATCTTTTTCTTCCCTTTCTTTTTCTTCAAGTTTTGTCAATTGTGCGTTTAGCCTGAAAACATTGATAAAAGCCGCTGCAACTCCGAAAATGGAGAAGGCAACGGTTAAGTAAGGGTATGTATTAAGCCATTTATCAAGATATTTGCCTATTAAATAGCCTATCCCTATGCTTACGGGAAATTGAATCCCTACTGCGCTTAACTCAGCCCATAGCCTTCTTTTTTGTGCTTTAATCTCTTTTTTATCCTTTTCCATAGCGGTTTTATTT
>WFPG01000162.1 GCA_015487755.1 Acidobacteriota bacterium | reverse complement strand
GACATGGTTGCACTTTTATCTTTGCGGATTAAAAGGTTGGAAAACATAAAGAAGAGAAAAGAAATGTTAGAGGAAAGCAGTAATCCTGAAAGTATGAGGATTACCGATTATATGTGCGGCTCTGAGGGAGATATTTACAGAAAAAGAGAGGAAAGAAGAAAAGCGGCTGAAGGCAAAATTAAGGTTGAAAGGTTGAATGAAAAAATTGTTAGATTAAAAAAACGCCTTGAAAAGGTAAAAAATATGCAGTATAGTGATAAATTCAGGATTGGCTATGTAATTGCTTTGCTGGAGACTAAAAATTTTGATAAGGCTATTGAAAACTGCAATATTTTGATAAAAAAGGGATTTAGCCCTAAAAAACCTTATTCACTTTTAATTCAGGCTTATCTGGGAAAGGGTGACTGTAAATCTGCAATAAAGGTTAAAAAAGAGGCTGAAACCAGAGGGGTAGAATTGGGATTAAAGGTAAAAACTCTTTTAAATGAGAAGTGCCGTTAGGCTATTTAACCGCAACGAAGGAAGCAAAGTTAATCCATTGAAAGAATGTTGTTGAGTAGGAAAAGCCTGCATTTTTAAGCAAACCGATGTTTTCTTTTATTGTAAAGGGGATTAAAACATTTTCCAGAGCCTCCCTCTTTTTTGCAATCTCCAATTCAGAATAGCCTTGCTTTTTCTTAAAATTGTAATAGATTTCAAGAAAATCCCTGTTTAGTTCAGGGTGCTCAAGTATAACCTTTTCGCTTAAAATAAAAATACCCTTTTCCTTAAGGCTTTTGTAATTTTTTTTAATTATTTCAGGCCTTTTGAGAGGTCTGATAAATTGAAGGGTATAGTTCATAATTATTGCGTCTGCCTGCTTAAATTCAATGCTTTCAATATCCGAAACTATAAATTCAATCTCTTTGTTGTAAGCCTTTGCCTTCTCTTTTGCCTTTTCAACCATATCTTTTGAGTTGTCAATTCCAATAAGTTCAGGCTTTTTGTCTTTTAAAACAGAGGCAAGGTAAATTAAGGTGTTTCCCGTTGAGCATCCTAAATCGTAAATTACAGGGTTTTGAGGAAGCGCTTTTTCAAGTATTTCCCCTATTGCTTCAATTACCTGCCTGTAAAAGGGGATTGAGCGGTTAAGCATATCGTCAAAGATATTTGCAACCTCTTTGTTGAACTGGAAGTCGCTTTCAATTTTTTCAATTTTAAAGATATTGTCTTTTTTTTCTTTCATTTTAGATATTAACCGTAATGTCTTTGTAAAAAAGGTCTTTTCTTGCAAGCAAAAGTGCAACCGAACTTCCCGTGCTCACGGCCGCCGCTATCATGTACATTATTGCAAGTTGAAACATTGCCGCTTTCATAGGGGAAGCCCCCGCGACAAGCATTCCTGTCATTGCACCGGGCAATTGAATAAGTCCCACTATTTTAAGGGTGTTAATAATAGGCGTCATTGCAGCCCTTATTGACTTTCTTATGTAAAAGATTGAGGCGTCTTTTGTGCTCATTCCAAGGGATAAGGCAAAGAGTATTTTAGGCAGGTTTGTCTTTAATTCACTGTGAAACCTGTCAAGGGCAAGTGCAGATGCAGTCATTGTGTTTCCTATAACCATTCCCCCTAAAGGGATTAGGTATTTAGGCTCGGGGGTAATAAAACCTACCGCAAGCAAAACGCCGATTGAGACAAATGTTCCCGATATTATCCCTAAAAATGCCAGAAAGCCTGCATTTTTTACTTCCTTTGCCCTTCCCTTTGCGGTATGTGAGGCAATTATGCTCATTATGAACAGAAGGAGTATTTGAGCCCATAATTTATCAAGTGCAAAGATATAGTGAAGGACATAGCCGATTAAAACAAGTTGGACAGCAGCCCTTATCCCCCCTATAATCAAATCTTTTTCAGCCTTTAATTTGTTGTAATAGGATATACCAATGGCAATTATTAAAAGGATTGCGGAATAGACTACCTTTTGATACATTTTTCCTCATCCTTTCCGAAACACTCTATCAATTCTTTCACACTTCCCCTTTTTATTATTTTACCGTCTTTTAAAAATATTCCCCTCTCTCCAACTTCAACGGCGTTTTCCATATTGTGGGTAATGCAGATTATTGTCTTTCCCTGTTTTTGCAACTCTTTCATCTTATTCCTTACCAGAGCCCCCATTGTAATTGAGAGCGCAGATGTGATTTCGTCAAGAAGAAATATATCAGGGTTTTTTGCTATTGCAAGGGATATCGCAATTAACTGTCCTTCTCCCCCAGATAAATTCTCGGTGTTTTTCTCAAGGTTTGAGTAATTAAGCCCCATTATGTCAAGTATGTCTTCAGGGGTTTTGTTAAGGTTAAGTTTTTTTATGTAAGTTTCAAGCACCTTTTTTACCTTTCCCTCAAAAAGGGTTGCCCCCTGCATAATCATAATAACCTTATCCCTTAACTTATGAATCGGGATGTCTTCAATATCCTCTCCATTGAAATAAATCCTGCCCTTTGTGTTTAACTCAAGCCTGTTGAAGAGTTTTAAAAGAGAGGATTTGCCGCTTCCGTTTTCCCCTAAAATAACAAAGAATTCATTTGGGAAGATTTCAAGGTTTATATCTTCAAGTATTGTTTTCCCGTTTTTTTCAAGGTAAACATTCTCAAACTTAAAAACAGGCTTGCTCATTTTATCTCCAGAGAGTTTACAAAATCCCTGTTTGAGAGATACCATTCAACAGTTTTTTCTATCCCCTCTTCAAGACTTACCTCAGCCTGCCAGTTTAAAATCTTCTTTGCCTTTTTAACATTTGCCCAGGTGTCTTTCATGTCCGCCTTGTGAAAGGGCTTATAGTCAATCTTTGCCTTTTTTCCAAGCCCCTTTTCAATCAATTCAATCATATAGTTTAGTTTTTTCGGGTTGTCATTGCCTAAATTTATAATTTCATACCCTGTTTTTGTCATTGTCGCTTTAACCGTTCCCTTTGCAATATCTGTTATAAATGTGAAATCCCTGCTCTGGTTTCCGTCTCCGTAAAGGGTTATGGGAATGCTATTGTCAATCCAGTAAATAAACCTGAAGTATGCCATGTCAGGCCTTCCAGCAGGTCCGTAAACGGTGAAATACCTTAATATTGTTGTATCAATGCCGTAAAGGTGATGATAGGAATAGCACATAGCCTCAGCCCCCTTTTTTGATGCGGCATAGGGTGAAATAGGCTCGTTAACAGGCAAATCCTCGCTGAAAGGCATTTTCTGGCCTGCATAGAGGGAAGATGTTGAGGCTAAAACAAACTTTTCTATTCCCTTTTTCCTTCCCGCTTCAAGCAGGTTTAATGTGCCGAATGTGTTTGTAAGGGAATAGACATATGGATTTTCCATTGAATACCTTACACCTGCCCTTGCTGCAAGGTTGACTATGTGAGTTATTTTATGCTTTTCAAAAAGGCTGTTAACATCTTCGGTTTTTTCAATGTCAAGGTTGTAAAAGGTAAAGTTTTTGTATTCTTTTAGTTTCTCAAGCCTGTATTCCTTCAACTTAGGGTCATAGTAATTGTTTAAATTGTCAACCCCTACAACCTCATACCCTTTTTCAAGAAAGAGTTTTGTCGTTTCGCTTCCAATAAACCCTGCACAGCCTGTTAAAAGGATTAGCATTACTTTTCCCCTTGTGTTTTTTCAATTACCGCAGGCTTTTTCCCCGTTGTTATCTGGTTTTTTGAATAGTCAAATTCCGAACCCCAGACAGAGTGGGGGATAAGGTAAATCAAAAACATTACAATTACAGCAAGCGAGGTTGTAAAAACGCTTCTCTTTGAATACTCTTTTTTCAAAAAGTACAAAGCGGGAAGCCAGAACAAGAATGCTATTAGGGTTTTATTGTCTGTTAAATCCCAGCCGAATGGAATGCCTGTCCACAATTCTCCGAACGCAAACTTTTGAACAATAGGGCCTAAAATAAGCCCCCCTATGAAGAATAGCCCAACGCAGGTGTAAACAAGGTTTTTGTAAGGCTCTTTAAAGATAAGTGCCAGCCCAATCCTTACACATAAAAGAAGTGATGAGAACATAAAAATTATGTGGGGAATAAGTATGTATAAAGGCACAGCCCCCTTAAACCTTGTAATAACAGATTTTGCAGGAATACTGTAATACTTTCCGTCTATATTGACTTTTACATAGTACTCAAGTTTCCCTGCAGGCGGCTGGTGGGGAAGGAATGCCGTGTAATTTTTTCCTATTTTTTGCATTTTAATTTCTGTCCAGTTTTCTTTTACCCTAAACCTTTTGTAAACAAGAAAAGCCTCAACCGGTTTGTCCCCTTCAAGAAATATGCTTACTTCCTGGTCTCCCGCACCGCCGTGGCTTCTTTCAAAAGTGTAATCAATCTTAACTCCGTCTATCTTTAAATGCCCTGAAACAGGGTAGGTAGGCCCTGTCTTTTTTTGGTAAATTGCAAGGGTAACTGTAATAAAAAAGGCTAAAATCCACAAAAAGGTTTTTTTCATATGAATTCTCCTTAATTTGAAATGGCGGAAGCGCGTGGGAATCGAACCCACCGACCTATACCTCCGTATAGGCCCACCGGTTTTGAAGACCGGGGGGGACACCAGCCCCCATTCGCTTCCGTATAAAGGAATAAAACCTTTCAGGTAATTATATTATAAACCGCTTTTGTCCGCAATTAACTTTGCGGTGTCAAGAAAAGCTTTTGTTACGGGAGATTCGGGATAGCCTACCACTATTGGAAGCCCCTTGTCTCCCCCTTCTCTTATTGCAGGGTCTATTGGAATTCTCCCTAAAACAGGAAGCCCTAATTTATCCCCGGTGTCTGTCTGGTTTCCGCTGAAAATAAAGTGCTTTGTTCCACAGTTGTGGCATACAAAATAACTCATGTTTTCAATAACACCCATTACGGGAATATTCAGTTTTTCAAACATTGTTACAGCCTTTTTTACATCCAAAAGTGCCACATCCTGCGGGGTTGTAACAGCAATTGCCCCTTTAACCTTTACATTCTGGGCAAGTGAAAGTTGAATATCCCCTGTTCCCGGAGGAAGGTCTATTAAAAGATAGTCTAACTCTCCCCACTCAACATCTTCAAGAAACTGGGTTAAAGCCTTCATTAACAGAGGGCCTCTCCAGATTACCGGGGTGTCTTCCTCAAGTAGAAAGCCTAAAGACATAACCTTTACCCCGAATTTTTCAAAGGGTACAAGTTTTTCCTTTTCATTGACTTCAGGCTCTTCCTTAATTCCGAACATCATAGCGATACTGGGGCCGTAAAAGTCTGCGTCCAATAGCCCTACCTTATGCCCTAACTTTGCCAGAGAAATTGCAAGGTTGCTTGAAACTGTTGACTTGCCCACGCCCCCTTTTCCACTGCCTATTAGAATGGGGAATTTTACATTGGGAATAAGGTTTTTAAACTCAACAGTGCCGTAAGGCTTTTCGTTTACAGTAATGCTAACCTTCACCTCTTTTACATTTTCAACAGACTTTATTGCTTTTACAACCTGCTCTTCAAGTTGAGTTAAAGAGTTTTCAGCCTGTTTCGGGACTTCTATCTTAATGTCAACATTGCCGTTCTCGTCAATTTCCAATCCCCTTATCCCCTTGTACTTCACTATTGAAACATTTGCGCCGGGAATAAT
>WFPG01000161.1 GCA_015487755.1 Acidobacteriota bacterium | reverse complement strand
GAACATCTTAAAACAAAAATAGAAAGTTTTATTAAAGCAGGAATGTATTATGACGCTATTACTCTTTTAGAGAACGGATGCAAAAAATATAAAGATGATATCTATTTTTTCAAAACTTTAGGAAATATTTATTTCAGAACCCCCACAAAACTCAAACAGGCTATACACTATCTTGAAAAAGCACACTCTATGGACAGAAAAGATATAGATGTATTAAAAAACCTTGCCGGTGCTTACAAAAAAGTCGGGTTTTATAAAGAGGCATACACCTTTTACAAAAAACTCCTTGCCATAGACCCGGATAATATGGAAGCAACACGATTTATAGAAGAAGTTGAAGGCAAAGGTTCTATTTTCAATAAATTCAAAAACCTTTTCAGTAAAGAATAATTATTCTACAGTAACGCTTTTCGCAAGGTTTCTCGGCTTATCTATATCACACCCTTTAAAATCCGCAAAATAATATGCAAACAATTGCAACGGTATTACATTTACAATGGGTTGGAGTATATCTATTGTTTCCGGAACATATATCACATCGTCAACAACCTTTTTAATCTCTTCATTTCCTTCAGTTGCCACCGCAATAACTTTGCCGTTTCTTGCTTTAATCTCCTGAATATTGCTCACCATCTTCTCGTAGGTAAAGCCGTTTGTGGCAACCGCAACAGTTGGAAAATTTTCGTCTATTAATGAGATAGGGCCGTGTTTCATCTCCCCTGCAGGATAGCCTTCGGCATGAACATAAGAGATTTCTTTAAGTTTTAAAGCACCTTCCATAGCAATGGGAAAGTTTAAATGCCTTCCTATGTACAGAAAATTTTTATACGGCAAATACTTTCTGGCTATGTCCCTTATTATATTGCTATTTTCCAGAACAGAATTTATATAGTCGGGAAGCTTTTTAATTTCTTTGATTAGGTTCATTCCGTCAAAAATTGAAAGCCCTCTTCTCCTTCCAAGAAGCAAAGCGATTAAATTCAAAATAACACACTGAGAAACAAAGATCTTTGTTGAAGCAACCCCAATTTCAGGCCCTGCATGGCAATACACACCTGCATCAGTCTCTTTGGCAATTGTAGAGCCTACAACATTAACCAATCCAAGAACCAGCGCACCCTTTCTTTTAGCCTCTCTTAATGCGGCAAGGGTGTCGGCAGTCTCACCTGATTGGGAAATTGCTACTACGCCGTCTTGTTCAGAAAGTTTTAAATTTCTGTACCTGAACTCGGAAGCATAATCAACATCCACGTCAAGGTCTGTCAGCATTTCAAAAATGTATTTACCGTATAAACCAGCATAAAAAGAAGTGCCGCAGGAAACAAAAGTAAGCCTTTTTAAATTTAACATTCTGTCAAGAACAGGCTCAAGCCCGCCAAGTTTTGATATGCCCTCACCTTCTATAAGCCTTCCCCTAATTGCATTCTCAACCGTTTTAGGCTGTTCATATATTTCTTTTAACATAAAATGCTTAAAGCCCGCTTTTTCGTCTTCAGTGTATTCCCAATCAATAGTTTCCGGCTCTTTTGTAATCTTCTTTAAATTCAAATCGGTAATTGTAACATTGTTGTCGTTCAATAGTGCCATTTCGTCGTCGTTTAAATATATAACCTTGTTTGTGTACCTTATAAAAGCATTTATATCCGACGCGGCTATATATTCATTTTCCCCTATTCCAACAATTATAGGGCTTCCTCTCCTTGCGACAATAATCTTTCTCGGAAAATCTTTGTGGACAACCGCTATACCGAATGTTCCTTCCACAAGATCCAAAGATTTCCTTACCGCCTCTTCAAAATTATCTTCAAGGTTATCTTCTATTAAATGAGCAAGCACTTCAGTATCAGTATCGGAAATAAATCTATGCCCTTTTTTAATTAAATCACTTTTTAAAGATTCGTAATTTTCTATAATCCCGTTATGCACTAAAAAAAGTTTTCCCGTACAATCGGTATGAGGATGCGCATTTGTTTCGGTAGGTTTGCCGTGAGTAGCCCATCTTGTATGTGCAATCCCGTAATCACAAATCATATCTTCAGATTTAACCTTTTTTTCAAGTGCACTAACCTTTCCAACAGACTTAACATATAAATCCTTTTTACTCTTAGAATTTATAGCCGCCAAACCGGCAGAATCATATCCTCTGTATTCAAGCCTTTTTAAACCTTCCATAAGAATAGGAATTGCGTTCTGGTTACCTATATAA
>WFPG01000160.1 GCA_015487755.1 Acidobacteriota bacterium | reverse complement strand
CCTTTTTGGTTTTGTTTTTCCCCTTGCTTTGAGGTTTTTTAAAGTATTTTTTCTCTTTAAATATTGTTTTAAATAAGGTGTCTGTAATAGTGAAGGGCATAGGGTATTGGGAAGACTCGCATAGAAAGTCTTTATCTTTTAACCCGTAGCACTTAAATTCAATGTCTTTGTCTGTCGTAATCAAGATTGTCTTCTCAGGCTTTTCCTTTATCTTTCCCTTCATTTCAGGGAGAACATTTGCTCCCTGTAAAGTTGAAAGGCTTTCTATAACCTCGTTTACCCTGCTACCATAAGCCTCTTTCCCGTCTAAAAAGAACCACTTGCCGTTTTTCTTTTCAAAGCCGAACTTTTCTTTCCCGTAATTAAAGACAATTTTATTAACATTTTCAGCGTCAAAATTCAAAACCCTTGTGTCAATAATGTCTTCTTTAATCTTTTTCACTTTATCCTTTAAATCTCCGTCTATCTGGTAAACATTCTGGTCTTTGCCGATTAAAACATAGGTTTGTGAATAGGTTGGTGAGTTTTTCCCTACCTTTAATTCAAGCACTTTCTTGCCTTTTTGTAACAAGAGAAGTGTAACAGCCTTTTGGTCAAGGTCGTAAACCTCGTAATTGCCGCTTGTTGAAACAAGGGCAGTGAATTTTAAGTTTAAGCATTTGTCAAGTATGTTATCTATAAACCCCTGTTTTACAGGAATGCCGTCTTTTTTCAAATACCATTTGTCTCCCTTTTTTACCATGTCAAATTTGTTTTTTCCGTATTCAATTTTAATCTCGTCTATTTTATTTTTTTGAAATTTTGGAGGTTTTGGCAGTTTGTAAGAAACCTTGTCCCTGTTTCTCAAAAAGTAAAGCCCCCCGAAAATCACTATTAAAACGACTATTACCGTTAATTCTTTCTTGCTCATAACCCCTCCGTTACGCGAAAATCTCTTTAATTCTGTCCATCTTTCTCTTTCTCATAAACCACACTATTAAACCGAACAGAGCAACCAGAATAGGCAATCCCGCAATGTTAAACCACTTGATAAAACTTCTCTTTGCAGGGGTTGTTTCCTTTAAAGGATTGTAGAATTGAGCCTTGCTTCTCATTTTTGCAAACTCTATCTTGCCTGTCAGGTAATCAACACTGTTTAGCATAAGTATTGCATTGGGGCCCATTCCGTCCCTGTCTATAAAACTGTTTTTAATAATTGCGGAAGTGCCGTAAACAATGAGTTTTGCTTTGTTTGTGGAATCAAGTTTTGCGTTTTCACTTTCTATGTTTTTAACAATAGATTTTGTTTTATCTTTTTTATCCTTTTTATTTTTGTTCTCTTCAGGCTTCGGCGGAATAGGTTTTCCTTTAAAGTAAGATGTAAGTTTGCCTGTTAATTGAACCGCAAGTGGTTGCTGTTTAAAGTCTTCTTTTTTTGCAGGCGGGTGAATAAACATAGGGTTAAGCGCTATAAAACCGCTTTGAATCCATGAATCTTTTGATGATTTGAATAAAACTTCAGCTTTTGTTTCTTTAGATAATTTCCCCTTTTCTATCAGCACGGGGGAGTTTAGAAGGACAACAAAACCTTTTAAGTTTTCAAGGTATGGAATTTTGTGGTTTATGTTTTTGTTTTTGATAACAGGTGCATAGTAAAGTTTTTGTTCCCCGCCCCCTAAAGCCTGCGGAAGTTTTTGTTTAAAGCAGTGTTTATCCATAACTATAGATTTTCTAACATCAATGCCGTAAGAAAGAAGAAGTTTTTCAAGCCCCGTGTCAATCGCTTTAAGCCTTGAAACACCCATCATCTGCCTTGATTGTTCCTGAGTAAAAGTATCTACAAGGAATAAAACAGGCTTTCCGCTCATAATGAATTGGTCAATTTTGTAGAGTTCATAGTCGCTAAGTTTGGTTTTTATTCCCGGAACAATTAAGGCGTTTACTTTGTTTAAGTCGTCTGATTTAAGGTTAACCATTACAACCTTGTAGTTTTCGCCTAAAAGGTTGTAGAAGTTTGAAGCCACTTCATTTTCGTTTTGCCCGAAACCGAAAGGCGAAACCGCCCCGTTTGAATTTACGTAGCCTATTTTTTCATTAAGGTTTAAAACAGAATCAATTGCCGTGGATAAAGAGTTTTTCAATTCGTTTTTGTCCGCAAGTTTGTATTGAGGCCCTATTATGGGGATATTTACCACTTTAATAACAGGCACGCCTTCAATATCTTTGTCATAACTTACCGTAAGCCCTATGTATCCTTCTCCCCCTTCCACCTTTCCTTCAGGGGACATAAAAGGCTTCCACCTTAACTGCAAAACCCTGCCTTCTTTTATTATGCTTTCGTCAACCTTTACCTTTAGCGGGTCAATTGTTTCAAATTGAAGTTTTCCGTAATTCTGTTTATTTAATTCACTTACAATTGAATCAACGGTTTTTTCAAGGTTGTTTAAATCCCCCAATCCCATAAATTTTCCTATCTTTGCAAGTGAGTTGGAAAGATAAAGGGTGACTTTAATATTTCCTTTAAGGGATAGAAACCTGTTTATCTTGTTGTTTATCTTTACAATCTTTGAGGTAATCCTGTATTCAATCCCGTTTGGAGAGGTGATTGCAGGAATCTTTTCAACCAAATCTCCGCAAATAATGACAAGCCCCATATACGCCTTTTGAAACTTCACCTCGTCGTGCTCAACAACCTGAATCTGAATAGGGGAAATGCCGTAACTTTGTGCCAATTCTTCGTTTTCTTTCAGTTTTTCAGTTGCGGCTCCCTCTTTTGAAGATAAATCGTAGAATTGATAGTTGAACTTTTTCCCGCCGTAGATTGAATATTCTTCAAGCAAATCTTTTAAATACTGCTCAATGCCGTTGTAAGGTGCTGGAAGGTTTTTAGAGAAGAACACCTTGACAGTCATAGGCTCTACAAGTTGCTTTACGCTTTCTTTAGAGATTTTTGAAAGTGAATATATCTTGTTTTGAGTTAAGTCAAACCTGAAGGTTGAGGAAGCGTTTTCCGCAATGTTTAAAACAATAAGCAATACAATGTAAAGTGCAAGCCTTGCGGTTGAAGAAGCGAGTATTTTTGTCTCTTTTTTTATGTCTTTTTCCCTCAAAATCTCCAATGTTGCGACAAAAAAGATAATTATTAATGAAAGAAAGTATACTATATCCCTTGAGTCAACAATTCCTTTTGCAAAGTTGTCAAAGTGATAGCCTACGCTTAAAACCCTGAAAAAGGTAACGAGGGATTCGGGGATAACAACAAGAAAGGTTTTAAGCAAAACAAGGAAGTAACTTATCAAGGTTGCAATAATAAAGGAAACCACCTGATTCTTTGTTATTGATGAAGCAAAGATACCTATTGCAATAAACGCCGCAATGAGAAAGATTGAACCTAAATATCCCCCGAAAACAGCGCCGCCGTCAAGGTCTCCTATAGTTGAAACAAATATTACATAACTTATTGTCGGTAAAAGCATAACAAGGGAAAAGAGAAAAGCCCCTAAAAACTTTCCTGAAACAATTTCAAAATCGCTAAAAGGCAGTGTCTTTAAGGTCTCTATTGTCCCGCTGCTTTTTTCTTCCGCAAAGAGTTTCATAGTTATTGCGGGGATTATAAATGCAAGAACATAGGGGAATAAGTCAAACAGTTTTCTCAAAGAAGCCTGATTGTAAATGAAAAATGTTGAAAAGAAAAACCAGCCTACAACTACGAGAAAAACGCCTATAACAATGTATGCCACAGGGGAAACAAAGTAATTTTTAAACTCCCTCTTTGCAATTGTCCACACCCTTTTCATAGCCTCACTCCCTTGTCAGTTTTTTGAAGATTTCTTCAAGGGTTTCGGAAGCCCTTGCCATTTCAAGAAGAACCCAGTCTTTGGATTTTATGTGTAAATAAAGGTTTTTTCTAAAATCTGTTTTGCCTGACAATTCCAATTTTAAAGTGCCGTTTTTACCCTTTAACTCAACATTTTCAACACCTTTAACTTTTTTCAATTCGCTTAATGCCATTTCTTCATCGGTGTTTTCAATCTCAATGTTAACCATGAATTGGTCTCCGCCCTTCTTTAACTCCTCTGTTTTTCCGTCAGCAACTATTTTGCCTTTGTGTATAATAACAAGCCTATCGCAGGTAGCCTCAGCCTCGCTTAAAATATGAGTTGAGAAAAGCACTGTTTTTTCTTTTCCTATCTCTTTTATAATCTCCCTTATTTCAACAATCTGGTTAGGGTCAAGCCCGCTTGTTGGCTCGTCTAAAATGAGAATGTCAGGGTCTCCTAACAATGCTGCCGCAAGCCCTACCCTTTGTTTGTAACCTTTTGAAAGTTCAATAACAGGCTTGTGCATAACATTTTTAATCTGGCAGATTTCGGCAACCCTCTTTAACTCGGAAAGCCTTTTGCCTTCCTCAATCTCTTTTGAGTCCGCAACAAACCACAGGTAATCATAAACAAGCATTTCATTGTATAGAGGGGTTGTTTCGGGAAGGTAGCCTATAATCTTTTTAATATCCCTTAAATCTTTGTAAATATCGTAATCCTTGATTTTAACACTTCCCGAAGACGGAAGCAGATAGCCTGTCAAAATCCTTAAAGTGGTTGTTTTACCCGCACCGTTTGGCCCTAAAAGCCCTACAATTTCACCTTTGTTAACCTCAAACGAGATTCCGTCAACGGCAAGAAAGTCGCCGTAGTACTTGGTCAATCCCTCAACCTTAATCATAGCCACCTCGTTTTAAAAGATTTATTTAAAAAGTCAAAATGTT
>WFPG01000159.1 GCA_015487755.1 Acidobacteriota bacterium | reverse complement strand
GTTTTTATTCTCTGCAGAAGCATAAACATAAACTTTTTATTTAAGTCCGTATCCTTTGCAAGAAAGTTTAAAAAACTCTTTCCGTTTATTTTCAAAACCGTACTTTTTTCAAGAGCAACGGCATTGACAGGATACCTGTTGTCAATAATAGTTATCTCGGCAAAAATCTCTCCCGGGTTTACAATTTTAACAACAACATCTTTTCCCGCAGAAGTTATCTTGTAAAGTTTAACCTTACCGCTAACCAGAAAATAAAAATGATCCCCTTTATCCCCCTCAAAAAATAAATGCTCTCTTTTTTCCACAAATTCAAGAGTAGAAATATCCTTCAAAATATTAAAAAATATCGGTGAGTTAATTCCAAGCAATGTGTTTGTAAAAAGAGAAATAGCGGTTTCTTTTTTCATTTACATATTTCTCCTGTACTGCCCGCCTACGCTAAAGAGTTCCTGAGTAATCTGGCCTAAAGAGCAGTAATTTACCGCATCCATTAAAACCTTAAATGTGTTTTCGTTGTTTATTGCAGCCTCTCTTATCCTTTTTAAATGTTCAGGCGCTTCTTTTTTGTTTCTCTCGTGAAAGAGTTTTAAATTTTCAATTTGCTGCCTCTTTTCTTCTTCAGTAGACCTGATTAACTCGGCAGGCTGCTTTTCCAATCCTTTTAAGTGAGGCGGCCTTTCAAATGTATTTACTCCTATTATGGGAAGTTTGCCCGTATGCTTCATGTACTCGTAGTACATTGACTCTTCCTGAATCTTGCCCCTCTGGTACATTGTCTCCATTGCGCCCAACACACCGCCCCTTTCGCTTATCCTTCTAAACTCCATTAAAACCGCTTCCTGAACAAGGTCTGTCAACTCTTCAATTATAAAAGAGCCCTGTAGCGGGTTTTCGTTTTTTGTCATACCGAATTCCCTGTTTATAATCAATTGAATTGCAAGAGCCCTTCTAACCGATTCTTCTGTCGGGGTGGTAATTGCCTCGTCGTATGCGTTTGTGTGCAATGAGTTGCAGTTATCATAAATTGCAATCAAAGCCTGCAATGTTGTCCTGATGTCATTGAAGTCAATCTCCTGCGCGTGGAGAGACCTTCCCGAAGTCTGTATGTGATACTTCAATTTCTGGCTTCTCTCATTTGCACCGTATTTATACTTCATTGCAATAGCCCATATCCTTCTTGCAACCCTGCCAATAACCGAGTATTCAGGGTCTAATCCGTTTGAGAAAAAGAATGAAAAATTCCTCGCAAAATCGTTTATGTCCATTCCCCTTGAAAGGTAGTATTCAACATAGGTAAAACCGTTAGCAAGGGTAAAAGCCAGCTGCGTTATAGGGTTAGCCCCCGCTTCTGCAATGTGGTAGCCTGAAATTGAAACTGAGTAATAATTCCTTACATTCTTTTCAATAAAGTACTTTTGAATATCACCCATCATCTTTAAAGCAAACTCTGTAGAAAAAATACAGGTATTCTGCGCCTGGTCTTCCTTTAAAATATCCGCCTGAACCGTGCCCCTTACGACATTTAAGGTGCAGTCTTTTATCTTTTCGTATGTTTCCCTGTCAACAAGTTCATAGCCCGGGATTCCCAGTGTAAAAAGCCCGAAAGCCCTGTCTCCTTGAGGGTTGTCTTTGCCCCTGTATTCAGGCGGCCTTACCCCCCTTTCTTTAAAGTACCTTTCCTTAATCTTTTCAGCCTCTTTTATCTTGCCTGTGTCCCTTAAATACTTTTCAACCTGCTGGTCAATTGCCGTGTTGAAAAACATCGCAAGCATCATAGGCGCAGGCCCGTTAATTGTCATAGAAACAGATGTTTTCGGGTCGCAAAGGTCAAAACCGCAGTAAAGTTTTTTCATATCGTCAATTGTTGCAATTGAAACCCCTGAATTGCCTATTTTTCCGTAAATATCAGGCCTTGTGTCAGGGTCATACCCGTAAAGGGTAACCGAGTCAAAAGCAGTGGAAAGCCTTGCAAAAGGCTGGCCTTGAGAAAGGTAATGAAACCTTCTGTTTGTCCTTTCGGGAGTCCCCTCTCCCGCAAACATCCTTGTCGGGTCTTCTCCCTTTCTTTTAAAAGGGAAAACCCCCGCTGTAAAGGGAAACATTCCGGGAACATTTTCCCTCAACTTCCACTTTAATATATCTCCCCAGTCTTTGTATTTTGGAAGGGATATTTTAGGAATCTTTGTGCCTGACAGGGATTCTGTGTAAAGTTCATTTACAATCTCTTTATCCCTTACCTTTGTTATAAGTGTATCCTGTTTGTAAAGGCTTTTAAAGTCTTCCCACTCCTCAAGTTCCTTTAAATACTCGGGATAAATCCTTCTCTTCAAAGACTCTATTGCCTTATCAATCTCTTCAATTACTTTTTCGTCAGCCTTAAACCTTCCTAACTCAACCTCGCTTTTTCCATCCTTCACATTAAAACTCTTTATACTTCCCGAAGTGTCAAAAAGGGAAGGTTTTGTCAGGGTTTCCTTTGTCTTTATCAATCCGTAAAGCCTTGATGCGTAATCGCTCTGCTCCTCAACCATTCTGTCGTACTTTTCAATCTCGTCTGAAATCTCGCTTAAATACCTTATTCTCTCTGGTGGGATAATGTAATTCTTTTCAGGGTATTCAAACTTCAAAGGCTCTTTAACATTAAAGTTTGAACCTGTTTTGTCGTTTAAAATCCTCATTAAATGATTGTAAAAGGTGTTTACCCCCTTGTCGTTAAACTTGCTTGCAATTGTGGGGAAAACTGGCAAATCCTCGTCTTTTGCGTCCCATAAATGGTGTGCGCGCCTGTACTGTTTCCTTATATCCCTTAAAGCGTCTTCGCTTCCCCTTCTGTCAAACTTGTTCAAAACAACGGCATCGGCAAAGTCAATCATGTCAATCTTTTCAAGTTGAGTTGCCGCTCCGTAATCGGAAGTCATTACATAAACATGAACATCTGAAACATCAACAACCTCGGTGTCGCTCTGCCCTATCCCTGAAGTTTCAACAATTACAAGGTCAAAGCCTGCAAGTTTAAGCAAATCAACGGCATGGGAAACAGCCTCTGATGTTGACTTATTGCTCCCCCTTGTTGCAAGAGAGCGCATATAAGCCCTTTTGTGAGGAAGGGTGTTCATTCTAATTCTATCCCCTAAAAGTGCTCCCCCGCTTTTTCTCTTTGTGGGGTCAATTGATATTACCGCAATCCTTCTATCAGGCTCATTATCAAGAAACCTTCGTATAATCTCGTCTAAAAGGGAAGACTTCCCCGCTCCCCCTGTTCCCGTTACCCCTAAAACAGGGATATCTTTATTTAACCTTTCTTTAATAACTTCATCGTATTTTTCAATTTCTTTGTCTAAAACAGCCTCTTCCACAACGCTGATAGCCCTTGCGATAGCCTTTTTGTCGCCCTCTTCAACTTTTTCAAGCAACTCTTTAAACTTATCCAAATCCTTATACTCTTCAGTCAAAGAGAAATTGCACTTATCAAGCATAAACTCAATCATGCCCTCAAGCCCCATCTCCTTGCCGTCTTCAGGGGAAAAAATCTTTGTAATGCCGTATTCTTCCAATTCCTTTATCTCTTCGGGAACAATAACCCCGCCACCGCCTCCGAAAATCTTCACATAACCCATTCCCTCTTCATTAAACCTAT
>WFPG01000158.1 GCA_015487755.1 Acidobacteriota bacterium | reverse complement strand
GTATTAAAATATGCTCCCTCTTATTTTGTACCGCAAAAAATAGTTACAAGTAAAAATAAAAATATGAATAAGAGCGGAGACGAAATTGTGGCTTTTGTGCAAACCAAAAATGGAAAAATTTTGTTTACTCCTAACGGCGTTTTCTTAGGGGTGCCGTTAAAAATTGAAAAGGAGGAAAGGTTTAGTAGAAGAGATAACAAAGATTCAAAAGGCCTTAAAGTCAGGAATGATAACAGTGACAGTATTAAAGTTGCGGTAATGGGGTTGGGGTTTATTCAAAATACTGCAAAAAAATCAAAGGCCGTAACCCCTATTTTAAAAGAACCTACAAAAGCAAAGGCAAACTTTTTTGTTGGAAAGAAAGAGAATTGGCAGAGAAGCATTCCCGTTTACAGGAAATTGGTGTATCCGGAAGTATGGAATGGAATAGACATTGAGTACATAGGTTATTTAGACAGGCTTGAGTACAGAGTATTGTTAAAGCCGTATTCAAACCCTGAAGATATAGTAATGGAAACCGGGGCAACTTCGGTACATATTGATGAACAGGGGAATTTAATTGCAGTTCTTGAAAATATTCAACTGCGTATAAGTAAGCCTTATGCATTTCAAGAAATAGAAGGAAAAAGGAAAGAGGTTGAGGCGGCTTTTAGAGTTCTTGATAACGGTAGGTATTCTTTTATATTAGGAGACTACGATAAATCAAAACCTCTTGTTATAGACCCTGTGTTCAGTTGGGGGACATTTCTCGGTGGAAGCGGAACGGAAAGCGGTTTAAGTATGGCTGTTGATTCAAACGGATATATTTATGTTTCAGGTTACACCAATTCTTCTGATTTCCCGACTACCAGCGGTGTATACGGTGAATCATATATTGGAGGAAATTATGATGTTTTTGTTACCAAATTTAACCCTGACGGTTCGGATTTAATATATTCAACCTTTATCGGCGGTACCGGAAGTGATTACGGGGAAGATGTTGTAGTTGATTCTTCCGGTGCGGTTTATGTAACAGGATATACAGGTTCATCAGACTTTCCCGTAACAAACGGAGCGTATGATGAATCCTCTAACGGGAGTTTTGATATTTTTATTACAAAGCTTAATCCCGACGGTACGGCATTGGAATTTTCAACTTTTATTGGTGGCTCTTCAATTGATTATGCATATTCCATTGCTATTGATAGTTCGGGAAATGCCTATATAACAGGGTATACAAAATCTTCCGACTTTCCTGTAACCTCAGGTGCCTACAATGAAACCTTTATTGGCGGAACATATGACGGATTTGTTACAAAGATTAACTCAACAGGGACAGCCCTTGTGTATTCAACCTTTCTTGCAGGGAGCGGAGATGATTTGGCAAATTCAGTTTCGGTTGATAGTGCTGGTTATTCTTATATTTCAGGTTATACATCTTCTTCTGATTTTCCGACAACAAGCGGGGCATACAGTGAAACATTTGGAGGCGGAACATATGACGGGTTTGTTACAAAATTTAGTACCGACGGAGCAAGCCTTGTCTATTCAACTTTTTTAGGCGGAAGTGGAGATGAGAGAGTTAGACCTCATTGTATAGCGGTGAACAGTTCGGGGAATGTTATTGTTTCCGGGGATACTAATTCTTCCGATTTTCCCGTAACTACCGGGGCATATGACTCAACCTTGAGTGGAAGCAACGATGTTTTTGTTATTAAATTAGCTTCCGACGGTTCCGGTGTTGATTTTGCTACATTGATAGGAGGAAGCGGAGAAGAAATAAATAGAGATATTGCTATTGATACGGCAAGTAATGTTTATTTAACAGGCTATACTTCTTCTACTGATTTTCCTACCACCTCAGATGCTTACGACAAAACATTTAACGGCGGAACCTACGATTGCTTTGTTACTGAAATGAATTTTTCAGGAACAGGTTTGGTTTATTCAAGTTTTCTTGGAGGTAGCGGAGATGATAATGGATTTGGTATTGCTGAGGATTCTTCCGGTAATATATGGGTAATGGGACAAACTCAGTCATCTGATTTTCCTGCTACTGAATGGGCTTATGATGACACATACAACACCTCTGATACTTTTGCTGTTAAATTTGTAAAATGGTGCAAAATTACGGCTACAGCTGGACAGGGTGGAACTATTTCGCCTAACGGGGAAGTAACAGTACAAGCAGGCTCGGATGCTACTTTTACTATAACTCCTGATACCGATTACCACATAAGTGATGTTTTGGTTGACGGGGTAAGTGTAGGGGTTGTAAATAGTTATACTTTTTCAGGTGTTTCAAGGAACCATACTATAGAGGCTAAATTTGGGGCAGATTCTTACACTATAACGGCTACTGCAGGTGAAAACGGAACTATTTCTCCATCAGGAGATGTTGTGGTTAATGCAGGAGACGATGCGACATTTACTATCACTCCTGACGATGGCTATTTTATTCTGGATGTTTTGGTTGATGATGTCTCTGTTGGTAGGGTGGATAGTTATACATTTCAGAATGTAGATTCAAATCATACAATTCATGCTACCTTTGCAGATTCATTGTCTCCTATAATTACAAGTGCAATAGCCGACAATATAAGCCAGACTTTGCCTGTAGAAGTGCTTTTTAATTGTGAAGCGTATGACCCAGACGGCGGGGAAATTGTTCAATATATTTGGAACATAAACGGGAGCCAATATTCTGATACAGTAATTACTTCAACTGCAAGTTGTAATTATACTTTTACAAAACCTGATATTTACAGTATAAGCGTGACAGTGGTGGACGATGAAGGACAGAGATCTACCGCAATTTTGAAGGATAACACTGGACAGGATACGGTGATTTCTATAGCAAAGAATGAAAATTACAATATGGTTATTCCTATCCCGGTTCAAAATTCCGCGAAAAACAAAGGTTTGAATATAACCAATTACATTACAAATATTGTCAATGAGTCGGATGAACCCCTTAATCTTCAAATAGATTATTTTGATGATAGCGGCAACAATGCAGAAACTCAAAATTATACTATTGAACCGAAAGGCAAGTTTATTTTTAACCCTTCTACTTATAACTCAAACAATAACTCATATGCAAAGATGAAGGTTGACAACTATGTGTTGACGCAAGTTAAAGTTATTACAGATACGGGGCAGATGACAGCATATCTTCTTCCACAATTAAGCGGGAAATTGTATATCCCTCACATAGCTGAAGAGACGGATTACTGGGAAACAAGTATGTTTGTTTCATCCCTTCAATCTACAGATTTAAGTGTAAAAGTTAATACAGAAGAGCAACGATATTCAATTTCTCAATTTTCTACTGTTGTTAATCTGGAAGAAGCATTAGGAACTCAAATTGATGAGACAAAGACATGGGGAACGGTAGAATCTGTTACTAACAATCCTTTAGGAGGCACTCAATCACTAAGCGGATTTGAAATTTTTCAGCACAACAATACAGATGGAGCTGGAGTTGAATTGCAAGCAAGCGGGAGCATGACGCTTTTTATTCCCCACATCCCGGAAGAAACTGATATTTTCTGGACAGGATTTGCCATAGTGAACCCTAACAGTGAAGATGCCAATCTTTCGGTAGACTTGTACACAAAAGACGGAATCCTTGTTGATACTGTAAACCTTGTTATACCTGCAGGAACGAAATTAAAAGGCCTTGCAGAGGATTTATTCGGGGATGCGTACGGAAGTGCCGAATGGGGAATAATCCGTTCAGATAGGGAAATATTCGGTATTGAACTATACGGAACGGTTGCAAGCGGAATTTGCGGTTATTCTTTGCCTGCCATAGCCACAACAAAAGGTTATTTACCGGAAATAATTACAGGTGAAAATTATTGGAACGGCATTGCTATTACCAATCCCTCAAGCCAGGAGGCTAATATAACTGTTAGCCTTATTGCATCAGACGGAACTGTAAAAGCAAGTAATAATATTCAATTAGGTGCAAAGCAGAGGTTTAAAGCTGTAGTAAAAGACTTTTTTACCGATATTGAAATTGAAGCCTCCGATTACATTGTTTACCAGTCTGATATCCCTGTTATTGCCATAGAAGTAAGTGGGGATCTTGACAGAACATTTATGTTTTCTCTTGTCGGTAAAGAATAATTGGGTTTTTAAATGCGGCCTTTTGAAGGCCGCTTTTTTAGTGTCAGTACTTAAACAAAAAATTTACTAAATCTTGAGATTAACTCTATTTGTTTACTCAATAAAAGGAATTTTTGATAAAATAAAACGGTACATAATCTTAAAAAAAGGGAGTGGGATATGGATTTTAGATTAACCGACGAACAACAGATGATGAGGGAAACTGCAAGAAGGTTTGCAGAAGAAAGAGTTAAACCCGGTGCTGCAGAAAGGGACAGAACACATGAATTTCCCGTTGAACTGCTAAAAGAGTGTGCCGAATTAGGTTTTATGGGAGTTGCAATTCCCGAAGAGTACGGCGGAGCGGGAATGGATTATATCTCATACGCCATTATGATTGAAGAGATCTCAAGGGCATGCGCCTCAACAGGGGTTATCCTTTCGGTTAACAACTCTCTTGTTTGCGACCCGCTTTTAAAGTATGGAAGTGATTATATCAAAAAGAATTACTTAACACCTTTAGCGGAAGGAAGGTATTTAGGCTGTTTCGGGTTAACAGAGCCGAATGCAGGCTCAGACGCTGCAAACTTAAAGACGACAGCTGTAAAGGACGGTGATTACTATGTTATAAACGGTTCAAAGATTTTTATTACAAACGCAACCCATGCAGATATTTGCCTATTATTTGCTGTTACCGATAAAGAGAAGGGTAAACATGGTATTTCCGCTTTTGTTGTTGAGACAAAGTGGGACGGTTTTAATATAGGTACTGTTGAAGATAAACTTGGAATTAACGCAAGCGGAACAGCAGAACTTTACTTTGAGGATTTAAGGGTGCCTAAAGAGAACCTGTTAGGAGAAGAAGGTCAGGGTTATAAAATAGCACTTGCAACATTAGACGGTGCAAGAATAGGCATTGCGGCGCAGGGAGTAGGGCTTGCGCAGGCAGTTTTAGACGAATCATTAAAGTATGCAAAGGAGAGAATCCAGTTTGGTAGGCCTATTGCCTCTTTTCAGGCAATTCAATGGTACCTTGCCGATATGGCAACAAACATTGAGGCTGCAAGGCTTTTAACCTATAAGGGCGCCGCATGCAAGCAGAATGGCGGAAGGTGCAATAAGATTACTTCAATGGCAAAAGTTTTTGCGGCTGAAACCGCTATGGAAGCGGCAAGAAAGGGTATTCAGATATTCGGCGGATACGGGTATATGAAAGAGTATCCTATGGAAAGGTTTTTCAGGGATGCTAAGATTCTTGAAATATATGAAGGCACTTCGGAAATCCAGAGAATTGTAATTGCGGCACAGGTTCTTTCAGAGGTGTAAACATGGAGTTTCGCCTTAACGACGAGCAAAAGATGTTCCGTGATATGGTGCGGGACTTTGCGAAAAACGAGGTTGAGCCCGGGGCTTCAGAAAGGGATAAAAAGGCTGAATTTCCCCATGATTTGATTAAGGTGATGGGGAAATTGGGCTTAATGGGTGTTTTTATCCCGGAAGAGTACGGCGGTTCAGGTGCGGATGTAATTTCTTATCTCCTTGCCGTTGAAGAGCTTGCAAAGGTTGACCCCGGTGTTGCCGTTACAATGAGTGTAAACAATTCTGTTTGCTGTTTTCCTATTTTAAAGTTCGGTACGGAAGAGCAGAAAAAAAAGTTTCTCCCTCAACTTGCTACGGGAGAGGTTATAGGCGGTTTTTGCTTAACCGAGCCGAATGCAGGCTCTGATGCAGGAAGTTTGAAAACAAAAGCGGTTAAAAAGGGAGATAAATACATAATTAACGGCTCAAAAGCATGGATTACAAACGCAGGTGTAGGCAAGTACTTTGTTCTCCTTGCCTCAACAAACCCAGAAAAGGGGCATAAGGGTATCTCTGCATTTATCGTTGATGCGGAGCATCCCGGTTTTATTGTGGATAAGCCGGAAGACAAAATGGGGATGCGCTCTTCAAAAACCTGTATGGTAACTTTAGAGGATTTAGAAGTGCCTGAAGAAAACCTTTTAGGCAAAGAGGGAATGGGGTTTAAGATTGCCCTTACAACACTTAATCATTCAAGGATAGGCATCGGGGCACAGGCTCTGGGAATTGCAAAAGGCGCATTTGAAGAAGGGGTTAGGTATTCTACAGAGAGGGTTCAGTTTGGAAAGCCGATTGCAAAACAGCAGGCTATTCAATTTAAAATTGCAGATATGGCTACAAGGATTGAGGCTGCGGAAAGCCTTGTTTACTATGCAGGTTTTATGGATTCAATAGGAAAGGCAGACCCGAAACTCTCTTCAATGGCTAAAATGTATGCTTCCGAGACTGCAATCTTCTGCACATATGAGGCTTTGCAGATTCACGGCGGTTACGGCTATTCAAAAGAGTACAAGATTGAAAGGCTTTACAGAGATGCAAGGGTTACAACAATATATGAAGGGACAAATGAAATACAGAGGCTTGTTATTGCAAAAAGCCTGTTAGGTTAAAATGGCAAAAAAAGAAAGGGCAGATAAACTGCTTGTTCAAAGAAATTTAGTTAAATCAAGGGAAGAAGCCCGCCGTTTAATTATGGCGGGTCTTGTTTTTCTTGACAATAAAAGAATAGAAAAAGCAGGGGAGTTAATCCCCCTTGAAAAAGAGATATTTGTTAAACAAAAGTTACACAACTATGTCGGTAGAGGCGGATTAAAGTTAGAAAAGGCTTTAAAAGAGTTTGACATTGATGTTAAGGGAAGGGTTTGCGCAGACATAGGCTCTTCAACAGGGGGTTTTACAGACTGCCTTCTTCAAAACGGGGCAAAATTAGTTTACGCTATTGATACGGGAACAAACCAACTTGATTTAAAGTTACGCAAAGACAACCGTGTCGTTGTAATGGAAAACTTTAACGCAAGGTATTTGAAAAGGGAAGACCTTGATTTTCCCGTCTCTTTTATATGTATGGATGTTTCTTTTATCTCTGTTAAAAAAATAATACCTGTTTTTTCGTCTATTATTGATGAAAGCAAAGATTTTGACGCGGTTATTCTGATAAAACCGCAGTTTGAGGTGGGAAAAAACGAAGTGGAAAAGAAAGGCATTATTAAAGATAAAACAAAACACATCAGGGTTATTGAAGAAATAATCTCCTTTAGCGAAATAAACGGTTTTTGTGCAAATAACCTGACAAAATCCCCTATTCAGGGGCAGAAGGGCAATATTGAATACCTTTTACATTTAAAGGTTAAAGGAAATTGTAGTAATATTGTAGATAAGGAAAGAATAAAAGAGGTTGTTTACAATGAAATTTAAAAATGTGGGCATAATCTTTAAGCCTAAAGCGGATTTTAAAACACTTGAAAAGGTATTGTTTTCCCTTGAAAAGGTTTTGAAGAAACACGGAATTGCCAATGCTTATACCCTTGAAGTTATTCCTGAATTTGTTACTGTGGGAAATTCTTTAAGCAGTTTTTTTATTCAGGTTTCTGAAAAAGATTTTATTGAATCTATTGACTTACTTCTTGTGTTAGGGGGCGACGGCACCCTTCTGTCTTCCGTCAGGCTTTTGAAAGGCAAGCCTATTCCGATATTAGGGGTAAATTTAGGCAGCCTCGGTTTTCTTACCATTGTGCAGGTGGAAGAGTTTGAAGAGGCTTTAACAAACACTCTTTCGGGAAATTATCAGATTGACGAAAGGCTTATGCTTGAGGGGATTATTTACGATGAAAACGGAAAGGTTATTGTAGAAGAGCATGTTTTAAACGATGTTGTTGTTAACAAGGCTGCATTAGCAAGGATTATGGATTTAAGGTTAATGATTGACGGCGACTTTGTGTCAGACTACAAATCTGACGGGTTAATAATTGCAACACCTACAGGCTCAACCGCATACTCACTTGCTGCCGGTGGCCCTATTATCTTTCCTTCAACAAATGTACTTGCGGTAACACCTATTTGCCCCCATTCATTAACAAACAGGCCTATTGTTGTTTGCTCAAACTCTGAAATTGAGGTTTCCCTGAATAAAATGCATACCGATATTTTTATAACCTTTGACGGGCAGAAAGGTTACAAATTTTCTTCTCAGCATTTGCTAAAAGTGAAAAAATCGGAAAGAAAGGCTTTGTTAATAAACCCGAAATTAAAGAATTATTTTGAGGTATTAAAAGAAAAACTTAAATGGGGAGAAAGGTAAGAGGTGAATTATGAAAACCTTTAATATTGTCCCGAATATCCCGCCTGAATTAGAGCCTTTAAAAGAGATTAGTTATAACCTTTGGCATGTATGGAACCCCGACGCTATAACCCTGTTTATGAGGATTGACAGAAAGTTGTGGGAATCCTGCAACCATAACCCTGTTTTAATGCTTGGAAGGTTGAGCCAGGAAAAGTTAAACGAACTTGTCCATGACGAAGGTTTTATGGTTTTTCTTGAAAAGGTTTATTCAGATTTTAAAAGGTATGTGGAAAACAAAAATTTTTTTCAATACTCGTTAGGGGTAAACAGGGATTTCAAGATTGCGTACTTTTCCGCAGAGTTTGGCATAAACGATTCAATTCCCAACTATTCAGGCGGTTTAGGAGTTCTTGCGGGAGACCATTTAAAGTCTTCTTCTGACTTAAACATTCCCTTAATAGGTGTCGGTTTAATGTACCAGCAGGGGTATTTCAGGCAGTATTTAACTTCAGACGGGTGGCAGCAGGAAACCTATCCTGAAAACGATTTCCACAATATGCCTATGAAGTTAATTAAAAATGGAGACGGGAACCCTTTAACAGTTTCTGTAAAGGTTGGCGATAGAAATGTTTATGTAAGGGTGTGGAAATTGGAAGTTGGAAGGGTTTCGGTTTATATGCTTGATACAAATAATCAAATGAACTCGGAAGAGGATAGAAAGATAACTGACCAACTTTACGGCGGGGATATTGAGCATAGAATTCAGCAGGAAATTATTTTAGGGATAGGCGGAGTAAGGGTTCTTGACGCATTAGGCATTCAACCTGCCGTTTTTCATTTAAATGAAGGCCATTCTGCCTTTGCCACTTTTGAGAGGATAAGGATTCTTGTTGAAAAGCACGGGCTTACTTTTGAAGAAGCAAGGCTTTTTGTCCAGCACACAACTGTTTTTACCACTCATACTCCCGTGCCTGCTGGAAACGATGTCTTTCCGCCTGATTTAGTTTCAAAGTACTTTTCGGTGTATGTTGCCGAATTGGGGCTTTCACTTGAGCAGTTTTTAAGTTTCGGCAGGGTAAATCCTTTTGATAAACAGGAAGGTTTTTGTATGACAGTGCTTGCTTTGAAAAACTCTGCATTTGCAAACGGAGTTAGCAGGTTACACGGAAAGGTTTCAAGAAAGATGTGGAGAGGGCTTTACCCTCACATAGATATTGAAGAAGTGCCAATAAAACACATTACAAACGGTGTTCATATCCCTTCGTGGATTTCCCTTGATTTAGCCACCTTGTATTCAAGGTATTTAGGGCCTCAATGGTCTGAGGACCCGGATAATGAAAAGATATGGGAAAGGGCTCTTGACATACCTGATGAAGAGTTATGGCGTACTCATGAAAGAAGAAGGGAAAGGCTGGTGGCTTTCGTAAGGAGAAGGCTTGTTAAATGTTTGAAGAAAAAAGGGGCAAGGCAAAGTGAGATTATGAAGGCTAAACAGGTATTAGACCCTGAAGCCCTCACTGTAGGCTTTGCGAGAAGGTTTGCCGCTTATAAAAGGGCTTACCTTATCTTTAAAGACCCTGATAGATTGGACAAAATACTTAACAATCCTGAAAGGCCTGTCCAGATAATTATTGCAGGGAAGGCTCATCCGAAAGATATGGAAGGTAAAAACATTATTAAACAGATTGTACAGATTGCAAGGGAAGAAAGGTTTAGGAAGAAAGTGGTTTTCATTGAAGACTACGATATAAATGTTGCAAGATACCTTGTTCAGGGAGTTGATTTGTGGCTAAACAATCCCAGAAGGCCTCTTGAAGCGTCAGGGACAAGCGGAATGAAAGCCTCTGCCAATGCCGCTTTAAATTTAAGCGTTTTAGACGGCTGGTGGGATGAAGCGTACAACGGCGAAAACGGATGGGCTATAGGCAGCGGGGAAGAGTATGAGGATTTAGAGTATCAGGACGAAGTTGAAAGCAGGGCAATTTACGATTTACTTGAAAAAGAGATAGTCCCTCTGTTTTACACAAGGGAAGACGACAAATTACCGAGGGAATGGATTGAGAGAATGAAGATAAACCTTAAAACAATATGCGGATTCTTCAATACCCATCGTATGGTTGAAGATTATATGGAAAAGTTTTACCTTAAAGGGGTTAACCATTTTTTTAATTTAGGGGAAAACAATTTTGAAGGGTTGAAAAAACTTCTTGAATGGAAGAGAAAGGTTGATTCAAGCTGGCACAATGTTAGGATAATTGAAAGTGAATTTCTTGGGGATAGAGAAAGCCCTATAAGAACCCCTTTAGGCTGCAAGGTTAAGGTTGACCTTGCAGGGTTAAGCCCTGAAGATGTTGTTGTAGAGGCTTATTTCGGTAAACTTGACGCAAACGGAAAAATGTCAGAGTTTGATATTGAAAGGCTTGAAAATGTTAATCAAGTTGAAAATTCAGTCTATGAATTTTCAGGAGAGATTGTTGTTGAAAAAACGGGTAGGTTTGGGTTACGGTTTAGAGTTAGGCCTGTTAATGTTAACC
>WFPG01000157.1 GCA_015487755.1 Acidobacteriota bacterium | reverse complement strand
GGTGCAAGGGCGTCTGAAACATCGTAAGGGTAATTTTTTAAATCAATATTCAGCAGGTTTTCAACAAGAAACCTTACCTGCTCTTTTTCAGCCCTTCCGTAGCCTGCAATTGTCTTTTTAACATCAAGAGGGGTATAGGAAAAAACAGGCATATTATTTAATTTAAAAAGAGTAATCGCACTCCCTCTCAAATGGGCAAGCATAATTGTTGACTTAACATTAACAGCGTAAAATATATCCTCAATAACAGCAACATCAGGCTTATACTCTTCAACAATATCCTTTATGCCTGTGTAAAATTGAAAGATAACATTGTCAAGGCTATCTTTAAACTTTAAAGAGGTAAAAAAAACAGGGGAGAAGTCTCCCCTTTGGTTTACATCTATAATTCCGATGCCGGTAATTTTCGTACCGGGGTCAATACCTATAATTCTCACTGAACCTCTGATTCGTCAAAGTCAAGGTTTGTCCAGACATTCTGAACATCGTCGTGGTTTTCAAAAGCGTCAAGCAGTTTCAAAGCAGACTGTAATTTTGAACCTTCAAGTTTTGTGTATGTGGTCGGAATCATTGAGATTTTAGCCTCAAGCATTGGAATTCCCGCTTCTTCAATAGCGTCCCTCACTGCGTTAAAACTTGAAGTATCTGTGTAAACTCCCCAGGTTTCCCCTTCGTCAACAACATCTTCTCCGCCTGCGTCAAGCACAATTTCCATTAAGGTATCTTCATCAACCTTGTCTTTTTCTATAATAATATAACCCTTTCTGTTAAACATATAGGAAACGGAGCCGTTTTCCCCTAAATTTCCCCCGTACTTTGAGAAAAGGTGCCTTATTTCAGGGGTAGTCCTGTTTTTGTTGTCTGTAACACATTCAAGGAAGATTGCAACACCGCCGGGGCCGTATCCTTCGTAAGTAACATCTTCGTAATTAACCCCTTCAAGTTCTCCCGTACCTTTTTTAATTGCCCTGTCTATATTATCGGCAGGCATATTTGCAGCCTTTGCAGCGGCTATTGCAGCCCTAAGCCTCGGGTTAGCGTTGGGGTCTCCTCCCCCTAACCTTGCGGCAACGGTAATTTCCTTTATAAGTTTGGTGAAAACCTTGCCTCTCTTGGCGTCTTCCCTTGCTTTCTTATGCTTAATATTAGCCCATTTACTGTGTCCAGCCATAAATCCTCCGCAATAATTTTTCAATAAATTATATCAAATTTTAAAGCATAAAAACAGAACTATCGGAAGTGTAAGCCTCGTACATTATCCTTACCGAATTTATCTCTCCGCATTTAGGGCACCTTTCACTCCACTTCTCCATTTCCCAGCCGCATGACTCGCATTTAAACCTGAATTTGTCAAGGTGTTGCTCTTTGGCAAGTTGTTTAAGGTATGAAAATGCGGTGTCAAAGTCTTTTCTCTTTCTGTATATATCGGCAAGGTAATAGTAAAGCCCCGGAATATACCTTACTTCACCTTTAATGTTTTCAAAAATCTCCCTTGCCCTTTCTAACAACTCAAGCCTGTAGTAAAGTTTGCCTAAAAAGAATTGTGCAAGTACATTGTAATTTTCGTTTAGTACCACCTCGTTTAAAGCCTCAACAGCCCCTTCAGGGTCTGCTATTTCAAGGTAATAATCCTCAATCATCTGCAAAAACTCAACTATGTGGGTTTTGTAAAACCCGTTTTTCAAAACCTCTACCATTTCATCAAACTTACCGTCCTCTTTCAACAAACGGGCATAGAACATATATGCCGGGGCAAAGTCCGGAAACTCTTTTATAATCTCTTTTAATTTCTTTTTTGATTTTTCCTTTTTTGCAATCTCGTATTCAATCTCAACCCTTAATTTGTCTGTGTATATGTCTGGCCTGTACTTTCTTCCCCTGTTAAAGACTTTGTAAGCCCATTCCCACTCTTTCTTTTCTTTAAAGTAATCCAAAAGCAACTTTCTACCATACCCTCTGTCAGGCTTTGGAATTTCTTTTGAAAGGTAGTATAACTCTTCGCTGTCAACATTTAATTTCCCTGTTTTTATTACATCTATCATCTTCTGAAACGCCTGAATTGTAGGTTTTCTTTTAAAAGCGTTTAAAAAAAGTTCGTAAGCGGTGTCGTAATTTCCAAGCCTTTTTTCAATTACCCCGGCAGTCATAAGCAAATCGTAATTTTTAGGGGCAATATCAAGAGCCTTTAAGATATCCTCTTTTGCCTCTTGATACCTTGAAGAATAGAGATTGTTCAAAGCCCTTACAAAGTGCCTGTTTGCCCTCCAGGAAAGGTTTGAAGAAAGCCTGAAACTTCTGTAAATTGCAAAGGTTAAAATGCCCCCTGCAATAAATATAATCAAAAGCACTTTTTCAAGTTTCAATACAAAATGCTTAAAAACGGTAAAGTCCTGTTTCATTAAATCAATGTTTTCGTAATACAGAAAAGCCACAATAAAGATTAAAACTGCGGTTAAAACCAATAAAAATAAATCCCTGTTCTTCATTCCTACCTCTGGTACTTAATATTTTTTATTATGGTAAAGGCTCTATACACCTGCTCTAATAGTATAATTCTTGCAAATTCATGTGTAAATGTCATTTTTGAAAGCGAAAGCAAAAACATTCCTTTTTTTAAAAACCTTTCGCTAAAGCCGTTTTCCCCGCCAACCGCAAATACAATATCATCTGACTGAAAATTCAATTTGTTTTCAAGGAATTTCGCAAATTGAAAAGAATCCATCTCTTTCCCCTTTTCGGTTAAAAGGATAAGGTTTTTTAAATTTCCGCACCTTTTTTCAATCTCTTTTTCCTCAAATGCTATCTGTTTTCCCTTCTCTTCAACAAACTTTGTTTTAAAAACAAGTTTTTCAACCTTTATAAACCTTGAAATTTTTTTCAAATAATCGGCTTCAAGTTTTGATAAACAATTGTCTTTTATTTCCCCCGGCCAGATAAACTTAATCTTCATTTCTGTTTAAAATCTTTTCCGCATCTGCCCATAAACTCTCAAGGTCATAGAAAGACCTCTTTTCAGGGGTAAATATGTGAACTATAACCGAGCCGTAATCAAGCAAAATCCACTCTGCAAGGTCATACCCTTCAACACTGAAAAGCCCTTTTTTGCCTGCTTTTTTTACTATTTCATCGGCTATTGCCTGATTCTGCACCTTTGAATTGCCGCTCATAATTACAAAGAAATCGGCAATTGTGGTTAAGTCGGTTACCTTTAAAACCTCTATATTTTCAGCCTTTTTGTCCTCAGCGGCGTTTACAATAGTATTGATAAATAATTCAACATTTTCCATTAACCTACTCCTTATAAAGTTTTTCTTTGTAAATATATAATATTACATCAGGGTGTAATATTCCACCTAAATTTTCTTTATTTTTAATC
>WFPG01000156.1 GCA_015487755.1 Acidobacteriota bacterium | reverse complement strand
TCAATTAACTGCTTGAATATCTCGTTTACCTTGTGAAGGCTTCCCATCATTCCGAGGTATTTTAGTTCAAATTTTACAAGTTGCTTTAATACATCTTTGTCGTGGTTGTGTTTTGGGGTCATTATTACAACATAGTCGGATTTTTTGAATTTTATCTCTTTTGTCAGGTTTGAGTATTCAATGGCAAGGGTTTTGTGGGCAAAGGGGTGTTTTTCTGCGCATGCCCATTCTTTTCTTTCATCTATTACGGTTACGAAAAACCCGCATTTTGACGCAAGTTCGGATAATTCAACGGCGCAGTGGCCTCCCCCGATTATGTATAAATTCTCTTTTGTGTGCAGCGGCTCAACAAATACTTCCACTATGCCGCCGCATATTGAGTCAATGTCTATTGCCTGTTTTAAGTTTTTTATTGATTTGCCTGTCAGATTAAAGGTAAAGGTTGTGGGGTTTTCTATCCTTCCCTCTTTTACAAGTTTTATTATCTCAAACTCAACCTCTCCCCCGCCTATTGTTCCTTCTGTTTTTCCGTCGGGGAAGATTATCATTTTTGCCCCCGCCCTGCATGATGTTATCCCCTTTGTTTTTGTGATTATTGCGAAATAACTTTCCCTGTTTTCCTCTTTAAGTTTTGCGATAAGGCTGAACAGGTTATCCATTTTATCCCCTTGATTTTTCTATTGCTTTTAGTATGTTTTCTGGTGTTGAGGGGGGCATTAACCCTGAATCTTTCCCGCTTTGGTGTTCAATTGCGTTTTTTATTGCAAGGAAAACGCTGTGGCCGTAAAGGAATGGCGGCTCCCCTATGCCCTTTGTCCGGAAAACGCTTGAATACCTTGCCCCGCTTTCAAATATTTCAATGTCAAACTCTTTCGGGATATCCGCTATTGTGGGGATTTTGTATGTTGAGGGGGATATGCTTAAAGGTTTTCCTCTATCATAAACCATGTCTTCAAGTGTAAGCCAACCAGCCCCCTGAACAAATGCCCCTGCAATCTGGCCTAACTCTATATCCCTGTTCAGGGATTTTCCCGTTTCGTGTATTATCTTTGTTTTTAAAATCTGATGCTCTCCCGTAAGCAAATCAACCTTAACCATGGATATTGCTATGCCGTGAACATAGTATAAAAACGGTTTCCCTCTCCCGTTTTCTTTGTTAAAGCCTGTAAGTTGCGGGGTTTTGTAAAACTGGTATTCTGCAAGTTTTTCCCTTTCCCATGCAGCCTTTTCTATTACCTCGGCAATTGAAATTTTTTTCTCTCCCGCAAAAACAAAGTTGTTTTCAAACTTCAATTCTTCCGATACAATGCCAAATTTTTCCTTAAACAGTTTCTTCGCAATTCTCTCAAGCCTTTTTCTCAAAATCCTTGCGCTTTTAAATGCCGCACTTCCGTTTAAGTCAACTGCGGTTGAGGCTGCCGTCGGGGGAAGGTTTGCGATTACCTTTGTGTTTACGCTTTCTATGTGCACTCTATCAAATGAAATGCCAAGTGTTTCGGAGACAATCTGCGCAACCCTTGTTGATACTTCCTGTCCCATTTCAACTCCGCCGTGGGATACCGAGGCGCTTCCGTCAGGGTATAGGATTACAAGGGCATACCCTCTGTTTAAGGCCTTTGTGGTAAAGGATATCCCGAATTTTATAGGGGCAATGCCAATCCCTGTTTTTTCAAATTTGTTGTTTTTGTTAAACCCTTCTGCCTCTTTTTTCCATTTTTTGTATATAGGTTCCGCCTTTTCAAATATTTCCTCAAGGAAACATTCTTTTATTTCCTGCCCGTATGGGGTTTTGTCTCCTTTTTTGTAAAGGTTGATTTTCCTTATTTCAAAGGGGTCTTTTTTTAGTTTCTTTGCAATCTCGTTTACTATGTATTCGGCAAAAAATGTTCCCTGCGGTGCGCCGAAGCCTCTGAATGCGGTAAAGGGGTGAAGGTTTGTTTTGCACGCCCTTGCTTCAAGTTTAAAGTTTTCAACAAAATAGCAGTTTTCTGCGTTTAGCACGCACCTTTCAAGAACGGGGATTGACAGGTCTGCGTAAGCCCCGCCGTTGCTGAAGATTTTGT
>WFPG01000155.1 GCA_015487755.1 Acidobacteriota bacterium | reverse complement strand
TTTAAATCCTGAAAAATAAAAAATATCCTTTAAATCAAAAAAAAGAACCCCTCTCTTTTTTGTTAAAGACAAAAAATCCCTTAATATATCAACTCGTTTTTTATAGTTAAAATTTATTGTTTTCATAAAAGAGTTTTAATCACCCTGTTATAGACCTTTATGAAATCCAGATTTGCTTTCAACAGCTTCGAATCTTCCGCTAAAAGTGCAACATAAAAATCTTGATGTTTTTTTACAAAAAAATTTAATCCGTCCACCTTTATAAAGAAACGATCAGGGAAAAATAAAGGTAGAGCCTGTAAAGAATTGATAAAATCTAACAATTCAACCGCAAGCATCTCAGGCTCATGCACATAATCATAAAGTGCTTCCGACGAATATATAAGCAAAGCCTGGCTGTCAAAAACAAGTATGGATTTTAAATTAAGGTCTGATATTAATTGCTTGAATGCCATTTTACTCTCTCTAACCAGTTTTCTAATATTTTAATTTTCTTAATTATAAAATCGCTTTCCTGCCCACCTTTTAATTTTGTTTTTATTCTTTCAATATCTTTCAACAATTCAACATCCTGACTTTCTTCAAATAGATTTTCAAGAATTTCAAGGGCTTCCTGAAACATTCCTTGCCTTTCGTATATTAGGGCCAGCGTCCTTGTTTTTATTTCAGGCTCTTCTCTTTTTTCAGGTAAAGTTACGGTAGAAATTTGTTCCTGTAGCACCCCTGTTACCATTTCATCTTTTGTAATCTCTTCCACATCCATATTATCTTCATTTTTATATTCAACTTCTTCTTTAATTTCATTTAATTCTTCCGAGTTTATAAGAAAATCTTCTCGCTCAGCATCTTTTTCCTCTAAAATGTCATCCGTTTTTTCATCAACACTTTTTTCTATTTCTGCTGGATCCTCACTCGGCGTTACAACATTTTCACCTTCCGTTTTTTTCTCATCAGCCTGTTGATAAACACTTGATTCTTTTTCCTCAAAGCTTGTCCTTTCTATTTCAAAATCTTCCTGTTCCCCACTCAACCCATGCAAATTCTCCTGCTCAATTACCCTCTTTTTTATTTCATCAAGGTAAGCATGATTGGCGGGAAGTAAAAAACCTAAAAAATCTATATGGCTTTTAGCCTCATCTATATTCCCAAGTTGCAAATTTGCCTCTACGGCTATTTTTCTTGCTTTTATATTATCAGGCGCTGTAAAAAGAACTTCATTAGCAAGAGCAAGAGCTTCTTCGGCATTATTAAGATTTAAAAGACACTCTGCCTTTAATACCTTTGCCACAAGAAAATTCGGATATAATTCGAGGCACCTGGTTACATCACCAAGTGCCCCCTTGAAATCATTGTATTTTATTTTTTTTTCTACCTGCCTAATTATTTCAATCTTATCAAGCATCAAACTCCCTTATATCACTGAACAATAGTAACTTCAAAAGTTGCATTTACAACTTTGTCTCCGGAGTAAACCGAAAGGACAAAAGTAGTATCGGCATTTACCGGCGGCGTTGTAATTGAGTTCATTCCTGTAACTTCCATTATCTTATCATCGTCATTGGCCGCGTTCCACGGGAAGATTTCTGCTTTATCGTAAGAACCCTGTATTGTCCAGTAAAGTGTAATCACATCACCGGCCTCAACTTCTTTTCTGGTACCGGTAAACATTGTTATCTGCGCCTCAGTTACATTGGTTACAGTTAAAGTCTGGCTTGCAGATACAAGTCCACCTGAATTGTTTTTGGCTAACAACACATAATCAGTAGTAAACTGCGGACTTACTGTAATTTCACCTGAAGGTAAAGTTAACTGCTGTGCACCGGGATAAAGCATTAAACTGTCGGCATCAGAAACATCGTAACTAATAACAGCCTGCTCTCCCGGATTTATGCTTGTCGGTGATATCATAAAAAGGTTAATTGTAGGGTTAACAATTCCGCCTGCAGAAGATGCAGAATCAATTGTTATAGTCTGAGAGGTAGTCCCAAAAGGACTGGAAACAATCAAAGTATAGGTAACCGGCGGGGTTACATTGTGGAAAGTGTAGGAACCGTAAGGATAATAATCAACCGCATTAAGATGAATATCCCCCGGATTAATTATAATCTCAGCAGCGCTTCCGGACAATAGCCAGAATAAAGTCAAATCATCACCGTCTGCAATTACTGTTTTATCTGCACTTAAAAGGTCAATTGAAGGCGCAAGGTTTTGAGTATCATTTCCAAAATTAGCAATTGTTATTCCTATTGTACCTTTTGCCTGAACATACTGCCCGGAACCGTTTTTACCGTAAAGGGTTATTTCGGCATTCATTTCATAAGGAGTATAAGTTCCGGCAAGTACACCGTGAGTTTTTTCATCCAACCTGACTAATTCAAGGCTAAAAGTCTTAGTTGAATTAACCTGTACTGTTTCGGTTACTGCTCTTTCAAAATCACTAAAAACAGCTCCGCCGTCATTTCTGTAAAAATGCACACTATACTTGTAAATAGTTACATCATTAAAGTGAGAAGGTGTAGCTGATGCATTTTTTAAATAATTGCTGACGGTAACATTTACATAATCAGCTGTTAAACCATCCTGGCTATTTATCATGTCAGCTTCCACATTGTTTGTGTTACCTTCCGATAAAATACTCTCAATCTTAAAAGTTGATGGAACCTGAGGGTCTCCTTCGGCACCCCCACTACAAGCAATCATTCCAGAAATGGCAATCAAAAGGCTAAAAAGTGCAACCCATTTTTTCATCATATCTTTTCTCCTTATATATTTATTTAACTATTTTCGGAGTAATAAAGATTAATAACTCGTTATTTTCAGAGCTTTCAAGTTTATGCCTGAACAACCAACTTAAAAGTGGTATATTACGTAATCCAGGTACATAATCATTAGAGTTCTGGTCATTAACCTGGAAAATACCGCCTATAACCGTTGTACCTCCGTCTTTTACAAGAACCTGAGTATTTGCGTTTCTCGTAATAATGGTGGGGTTACCCTGTACAGTGTGGGTCCAATCCGGTTCTTCTTTTTTAACATTCAAATCCATAATTATAGTTCCTTCGGCAGTAATCTGAGGAGTAACTTCAAGCTTTAAGGACGCATTAATGTACTTAACAGTTACCGTATTGTTCTGAATTGTCTGAATAGGAATTCTTGCACCGCTTTCGATAACAGCCGTTTTATTGTTTTGAGCAACCACATGAGGCCTCGACAAAATTCTACCCATACCCTCGTTTTCCATAGCCGACAGAACCATATCCAATGAGAAAGAACCTAATACATTTCCTAACATCAATCCGATTGATGAGGTTGTGTTAATGGCCGGTAAATTTACCGCATAACCGCTACCAATAGCCCCGATAGAACCGTCAGTCGGATTAACAGTTCCTCCGACTCTTATAGTATTCGGGAAAGACATTCCGGTTTGAGTGCCTAAAGAAGAATCGTAAATGCCGGTAAATCCCCACTGAATACCTATTTCTTTTGCAAAAACTTTCTTGGTTTCAACAATTCTTGCTTCTATTAAAACCTGAGTGTTTGCCCTGTCAAGCAAATCTATCATTTCAAGAATAGGAGGTATTTTTTTAGGAATATCGGTAATAATTACGGTATTAGTCCTTTCATCAACAATAATCTGGCCTCTTTTTGAAAGAAAAGATTTTAATATAGGCTCAACCTCTTTTGCTTTTGCGTATGACAATGATTTTGCAATTGTTTGAGTGTCAACTGCAAGCTCTTTTTCTTCTTTCAATTTTCTTCTTTCTTCAGCTTCTTTTCTAAACTTATCCAGTGTAGCAACCCTTAAAACACCGTTTTGTAATTCACTCCCAAGCCCTTTGTCTTTGAGAATAATATCAAGAGCCTGATCCCATGGAATATTTTTAAACCTGTAAGTAGCAGTACCTTCAACGGAAGAATCAACAATCAGGTTTAAACCTGCAAAGTCTGCAATATACCTCAGCAAGTCTCTTATATCAATATCTTTAATATCAATTAATCCTATTTTTTCCCCGACATATTTCTTCTGACCGCCGGCAATTGTTTTTGTTAAAAAAGCATATTGAGGTTCTGCATTGTTTCCCGTAACTTCTTCAGGTGTTGTAGCTTGTGCCGCTTTTACCTCTTCACCTACATAGAGAAGTAAATTATTGTTTTTAAATTTTACGCGGGTGGCAAGGTGTTCCACGTCCTTGCTCACTTTTACAATTACATCGTCGTCTAACTGGCTTACCTTTATGCCGTTTAAATCTTCAAAACTTCCTGACAACTTCGTATTGTGAAGCACCATTGTTACCGTATTACTATCTTTGTCAATTGTGTAATAAGGCTTTTTATTGCACGAAAACTTAATCAATGTAAGATTGTCAAGAACATTGTCAACATCAATGGATTTAATCAAAGTTTTATTTTTAACGGGGAAAAAGACAAAAGATAAGGAACGCTTCCCGTCAAGAACCTTTGCTTTAACATTGTCCTTGAGAAGAAATGTAAATCTAACTGCATTATCAACAGATTCTATATTAAACGATAATACCTCTTCGGTATTGATAACAGGCACTTCTGACGCTATGTCAGCCTTCCCCTCAACTTCGACAACAAACAACCTTCCGTCGTTAACCACAACATTGTAGTGGAGGGGTTTTGCACTATCATGAATTACGGTAACCTTTGTTCCACTTTTGTTTTCTACAAAGTTCACTCCTTTAATAGAAAACCCGAACACTACCTGGCTTAAAGAAATTAAGCAAAGCAAAAGAAAAACTCGTTTAAACATTTACCCCTCCTATTTATCCAAATATTTTTTAATGTCTTTGTAAGGTTTAATTAAATTAGGATCATTAACATACTGTCTAAAAATAACATAACCGAAAACTTTTCCTGCCTCGACAGGAGACGAAATTTCATCAGGAGATTTTTTCCCCATACCGATTTCAAGAACCTCTCCATCGTACAATTTATCACCCGGTTTAATCCAATATACTTTATTATCGCTTCCTAAAACAAGGGCTTCATAACCTCTTTTTTTAGATTTTATAATTCCCTGTAATACAATTTCATCAATTGACATACCTGCGATTCCGGGTACTTTTTTCTTCTTGCCGCCTTTCAGCACTTCTAAATCAAACGGAGAAATAAAAGGGTCTCTTTTGGATTTCGGTTGATAAGTATAAGGAGAAATAATTTCAGTTTTTTCGGAACCTTTTTTAGTATCGCTTTTCACATCATTCTTAACCTGAGCCGATACAGAGAAGACAAAACAAAATGTCAAAAACAATATTACCGCCCTTTTCATCTTCTTCTCCTTCTTCTTGAATTGTTGTTTTCCATTTTGTCCGCTTCCTCATTGTAAATAAATG
>WFPG01000154.1 GCA_015487755.1 Acidobacteriota bacterium | reverse complement strand
TGCTTTCAACCTTTATTCCCCCGCCGTGAGCGTCAATAAACTTTTTGGCAATTGACAAGCCCAATCCCGTTCCCCCTTTTCTCTGGGAACTAAAAGCGACAAATATCTGGTTTAAAAACTCTTCAGTCATGCCGGGGCCGTTGTCTTCAATCTCAATCAAATACAAATCCCTCATATTTTTTAAATTTACCTTTACCTTGCCCCCTTCGCCAAGAATTTGAATAGCGTTTTTTAGAATATTCATTAAAGACTGCCTCAACTTCTGCCTGTCTCCGTTAAAAATCATCTCTTCTTCCGGGGAATTGTATTCAACCTCAATCCCCTTTGCTTCAGCCTCAACCCTCATAAAGTTAACCATTTCGTTTAAAAACTCGTGCAAATCAAATTTCTCTTTTTGCAACTGGGTAGGCCTTGCATAGGTTAGAAAGTTTGTCATTAACTCGTTTAGCCTTCCTATCTCATAGGTTATAGACGAGATTGTCTCTCTAAAGTCTTTTTTTAATTCCTCATCCTCTATTGCGTCTTCAATATCTTCCTGCAACAATTGAACATTTATTTTTATTGAATTTAAGGGGTTTCTTATCTCGTGGGCAAGGCCGCTTGCAAGTATGCCTGCCTCTGATAAATCCTTTTGCTTCTTTGTTATTTTTCCTGCCTTTTGAAGTTTTTTATACAAAACAACAATTGCAATTAGAGAAAAAATCAAAAGCAGAACAAGAACAATTAGCGCTATTTTCATGCCTTCTCGCCTGTTTTTGAGTGTGCGGTCATTACAAGGTATGCCTTTATAAACTCGTCTAAATCCCCGTCTAATACAGGGTCAACATTTCCCGTTTCATAGCCTGTCCTGTGGTCTTTTATCATTCTGTAAGGGTGTAAAACATAGGAACGAATCTGGCTTCCCCAACTTATCTCCTTCTTTTCCCCCGTTAACTCTTCCTGCTTCTTCTTCTGCTTCTCCAATTCAAGTTCGTAAAGCCTTGCTTTTAAAACCTTCATTGCAACTTCCCTGTTTTTTATCTGAGACCTTTCATTCTGGCAGCAAACAACTATTCCCGTAGGCAAATGGGTAATCCTCACCGCCGAATCGGTGGTGTTTACATGCTGGCCGCCTGCGCCTGAAGAGCGATAAGTATCTATCCTTAAATCCTTTTCATTTATCTCCAAATCAATCTCGTCGTCAAGTTCGGGAATGGCAAGCACTGAAGCAAAGGAAGTGTGCCTTCTCTTGTTTGCGTCAAAGGGGGAAATCCTTACAAGCCTGTGTACACCGTTTTCAGCCTTTAACAGGCCGTATGCAAAGTCTCCCTTAACAAGCATTGTTACGCTTTTAATTCCCGCTTCGTCTCCCGGCTGGTAGTCTATTATCTCTTTATCAAAGCCCTTTTTCTCTATATACCTTGAGTACATCCTGAAAAGCATTTGTGCCCAGTCCTGAGATTCTGTCCCCCCCGAGCCTGAATGGATTGTTAAAATAGCGTTGTTTTTATCGTGGGGGCCGCTTAGCATCATCTTTATTTCTGCATCCGAAACCTTTTTATCAAGTTCATTTATCTTTTCCTCAAGTTCTGAAAGGACATCCTCTCCCTCTTTCAAAAATTCAAACAAAACCTCTATGTCTTCTTCAAGTGAGTCTATGGTTTCGGCAAGTGCTATCTGGTCTTTTAATGAGGAAACCTTCTTTAATACCTTCTGCGCCTTTTCGTTGTCGTTCCAGAAATCAGGGTTTGATGTCTCTTCTTCCAACTTTTTTAATTGTTCTATCTTCCCGTCCGGGTCAAAGATAACTCCTGATAGGGATTATTCTTTCTTTTAAAGAATCAAATTTTTCCTTTAACTCTTCCACTCCCATTACACTCATAAATCACCTCTAACTATTCTTTTATAAATTTCAAATATACTTTTCTTGTCCTTGGGCCGTCAAATTCGCAGAAGAATATTGACTGCCATGTGCCTAAAACAATTCTCCCGTTTTCAACAATTACCGTTAAAGAGGGGGAGACAAGGCTTGACTTTATATGAGAATCCGAATTTCCTTCCATATGAGTAAAGCCTGCATTCCGCGGAATTAACTTTGAGAGATAACTCAGAATATCCCTTTTTACAGAAGGGTCTGCATTCTCGTTTATGGTAACAGCCGCAGTGGTGTGAGGCACAAAGATTGTTAAAACACCGTTTTTAAAGTTGTTCTCTTTCAGGTAATTTTCAACCTCATAGGTTATGTCTATCATTTCATTCCTTGAGTTTGTTTTAACAGTTAACACTGACAGTGCCATTCCCCTCTCTCCTTTTTAAAAAGATGAGAATTACAATATAGGTTAATATTGCGGCGACAATGCCCAGAATTAAACTCCCTATAAAAAAGGGAAATATTATAGCCTTTAAATCGTTTACAAGGTAGTGCCACGCCTTGCCATTTAAAAAGTTTGAAAGTGTGAAAATGTGCCAGTTTATGGAAGATATGTCAAAGGGGTTGTGGGGGCAGCAAATCAACTCCCCTAACTTCAACCCTGCAAGGTACATAGGCACGGTAGTCCAGGGGTTGTTCACCCAGGTAAAGCCTATTATAAGGATTTTATCTATCTTTTTAGACAATAAAGCAAGGGATATAGCCATAAGGTTGTGAAACCCCAAAAAAGGGCTGAAAGCAATAAACATACCTATGGCTGCAGACATTGCTCTGTCGTGGGGCGAAATCTCTTCGTTGAACAATGCCTTTTTTATGTCTTTTAAAACTTCTTTAAACTTTTTTCTCTTTTTCTTTGCCATTCTCAATAAAGCCCTTTCTCAGTGTCAAAATGATTATAGGTGAAATCTGTTAATTTAACAAGTGAAGAGCCTATTTTAACAAAGACACCATGATTATCGGTAATCTCACCGATTAAAAATGCATTCGGCAGGAATTTTTTTATCTCATTTTCTCCTTTTGGCGAGGTAAAAAGAAGTATGTATTCTTCCCCGCTGTGCAAAAAGTATTTAATTAGTTCCTCTTCTGAAAAAAGGTCTATTTCAGGCAATTTAAACAGTTCGGAATACAATACACATCCCACCTTGCTTTTTCTGCATATCTCGTTTATCTCCTTTGATAAACCGTCGGATATGTCAATCATTGAGGTTGCAAGGTAGTTTTCTGCAATAATTATACCCTCTTCAACCTGAGGCAACGGCTCAAGGTGTTTTTTTACCGCATAAGCGTAAAAAGGGTCTTTAATCTCAATATTGTTTGCAAGTATGTGATACCCTATGGCTGAATAACCTGTTATTCCCGTAAGATAAACCCTATCCCCTATTTTTGCACCGCTTCTTAATATAGGGTTATTTATTACTTCTCCTATTGCAACGGCGTTTATGAAGATTGAGTTAAGAGAGCCTGTTGTGTCGCCGCCTATCAACTTAACATTGAATTTTTCAATTGTTTGTTCCACTCCCTCTAAAAACCCTTCTGCAAAAAACAAATTATCTTCCGGCATTGAAAGAGAGGCTAAAAAGTACTCGGGTTTTGCACCCATTGAAGCAATATCACTTAAATTTGCACATACCGTTTTTACCCCTACCTGATAGGGGGTTGAAAGGGAAAGGGAGAAGTGCACATCCTCAACAAGGCTGTCCGTCGTTATGACAAATCTGTCAAAAACGGCACAATCGTCGCCTATAAATTTATGTTTTTTTTCAAGAAGGGAAATCAGCTTTTTTTCAAAATCACTCAAAATTATCCCCGTGATAGCGA
>WFPG01000153.1 GCA_015487755.1 Acidobacteriota bacterium | reverse complement strand
GAATTCCAGCAATCCAGCCGCCTAAAAATGAGCCGACGGCAACCTTTATGTGGGCAAAGCCCAGATAAAGCCCTATTTTGTCTTTGGGGGCTATTGAAGCGACATACTCAAGAAACCTCGGCTGAAATGTCATTTCACCTAATGCAAATGTCATAATTGCAATAATTACACCCAACATTGACGGGAAAAATCCCATAATTACCATTGAAACAATACAGATTGACAAACCTAAAGCCATTGCCTTTAAAGAAGAAAACCGGGAAGTTAACTTTGCAACAGGCAATTGGAGTATCATAATCATACCCGGGTTTATTGCGACAAGCCACTCCATCGGGGCAACAGGGGAAATCTCCCTCTGAATATATAAAGGCATTGCAAGGTAAAGTTGCCAGAACATTATCTCAAAACCAGCGAATATCAGTATAAAAAGCAGAAACCTTACATCTTTAAAAACTGTTATTATGCTTGAAACAACCTCTGAAATTGAAGGCTTATCCCCTGTTTGAATTGTTTTGTCTTCAAATTTAAAGTAAACAAGCGTAAGTGCAACTAAAGCCATTAATGCGGAAAATGTGCAGGCAACCTGCATTCCGAAACTCTGCCACTGCAAGATATCCTTTACTTGCTCGGGGGTAAAACCCTTCATCTTTTCCATTGCACCCCTTACAAGGGGTGAATTTACATCAAAAGGGGGAAGTGTTTTAACATAAGCCTTCAAAGCCTCAAAATGGCTTTCCCTTAACCAGTTGCCTATATTCAATCTCATTGGCTTTACAATTACCTTGCCTAAAAAACCGCCTATATTCACAATCATGTAAAAAATGGCAAACCCCAACTTGCTCTCCCCTTCAGGGGAAAGTTTTGCAACAGAGCCTGAAATTGTAGGCTTAACAAATGAGCCGCCTATTGCAATAAAAATCAAAGAAACAATAGCCATAATCTTTACCGGGAAAATTGCAAGCAGGAAATAGCCTGTAAACAATGTTAAAAACGCAATTATAAGCGCCTTTCTAAAGCCTATTCTGTCTGCAATAGCCCCGCTAAAAGTGGGGAGAAAGTATAAAAAGAGGATAAAAGCACCTGAAATTGAGAGAGCCTCTTTATCAGAAAACCCCACCCTTTGAGTCAAATAAAGGGCAAGTATAATGTTCATGCCGTAATAGGCAAGCCTCTCAAACAACTCAACAGTATTTGCCACCCAGAAAGTCTTTGGAAACCTTTTAAACACGCTCATACCCACTCCCTTAAAAATTTGAGATAAATTTTACCATAAAACAAAAAAAGCGGGGAATTACCCCCGCAAGGTTTCAATTTAATTAAAATTAACTGCAGCCTGATGTTGAGCCGCAGGTTTCACATTTCAAGCAAGTGCCGTTTCTAACCATTGTAAAGTTTCCGCAATTGGGACAAGCGTCTCCCTCATACCCCTTCATCTTTGCAATCCTTATTTTTTCCGCAATATCGTCTAACTTATCAGGCTTCTTGTTATTGCTTCCGTTGTACTCAACACTTACCTTGTCTGAATAAGGGTGATTGCCGTTTTTGTGTTTTTTCTTCTCTTTTTCGCTTCTAATTGCGTCAGACCTTAAATCCTCTGGCTCAACCTGAGCAAGGTCAAACCTGTTTAAATAGGTGATTGCAAGTTCCCTGAAGATATAATCAATTACCGATGTTGTCATTTTTATGTGCGGGTTGCCATAAACCATTCCGTTCGGCTCAAACCTTGTAAAAACAAAGGCGTCAACATACTCTTCCAACGGCACACCGTACTGAAGCCCCAATGACACAGCAATTGCAAAGCAGTTCATCAAACTTCTGAAAGCCGCACCCTCTTTGTGCATATCTATGAATATTTCCCCTAACCTTCCGTCTTCGTATTCTCCCGTTCTCAAGAATACGGAATGCCCGCCAATCTTTGCCTTTTGAGTATAGCCCGCCCTTCTAAAAGGCAATCTCTCCCTTACAGCCTTCCTTGCAAAGGATTCGGCAACCTTGCCTATATTCTTCTCAACTATGTCTTCAACATTTAAGTCAATATCGGTAAATGAAGAAAGAGGCTGAGATAGTTTTGAGCCATCCCTGTAAAGGGCTATCGCTTTAAGCATATATTTGTGCGCCTTAATGTAAATATCCTTAACATCCTCAATTGTGGCATGGTTTGGAAGGTTAACAGTCTTTGAGATAGCCCCTGAAATATAAGGCTGAACGGCAGCCATCATTAAAAGGTGGCCTTCTGGAGAGATATACCTTGTGCCGTACCTTCCGCATTTGTTTGCGCAGTCAAAAACAGGCAAATGCTCTTTTTTCAAATAGGGAGCACCTTCAACAGTCATTGTCCCGCAAATATCGTCATTTGCTTCCCTTATCTCCTCTTCGCTTAAGCCGAGGTATTTCAAAAGGCTGAAGTTTATGTCGTCTAAAAGTTTTGAATCAATCTTCAATTCCTTTTCAAGGGTTTCCTTCCCGATATTCCACACTGAAAAAGCAGACTCAATATCAAACATCTGGGGAAGCGAGTTTTCAATTTTCTCAATTGTGGCATCTGAAAAGCCTTTGGATTTTAGGAAATCCCTTGTGAGTTTTGACTTAGTCCTTGAAAAACTCTGCGTTCCAAGGCAGTAATCAACAATTGCCTGAATCTGGTTTTCCTTATACCCCAATTTTTTCAAAGCAGGGATTATTGAGCGGTTAATAATCTTAAAGTATCCCCCTCCAGCAAGTTTCTTAAACTTTACAAGTGCAAAGTCAGGCTCAATCCCGGTTGTATCGCAATCCATAACAAGCCCTATTGTACCCGTCGGAGCAAGCACGCTAACCTGAGCATTTCTAAACCCGTGCTTCTCCCCTAATTTCAAAGCATCGTCCCACGCCTTCCGTGCCGCTTTTAAGAGTTTTTCAGGAACAGCATCCTCTTTAAAAGGCAGAGGAGTAACGCTTAACCCCTCATACTCGCTTGCCTTGGCATTGTAAATAGCCCTTCTGTGGTTTCTTATAACCCTCAGCATGTGCTCTTTGTTAATTTCATACTCTTCAAATGTGCCTAACTCCTTTGCCATCTCAGCCGATGTTTTATAGCAAACCCCCGTCATTAACCCTGATATGGCTGAAGCAATTGCCCTTCCCTCAGGGGAATCATAAGGCAAGCCCATAGTCATTAAAAGGCTTCCTATGTTTGCATAACCGAGCCCCAGTGTCCTGAACTTGTATGAGATTTCGGCAATCTCCGGACTTGGGAATTGTGCCATTAAAACAGATATTTCAAGTGTAATTGTCCAGAGCCTTGTTGCATAAATAAAAGCGTCAACATTAAACTTGCCTGTTTCAGCGTTGTAAAACTTTATCAAATTCAATGAAGCAAGGTTGCATGCAGAATTGTCAAGAAACATATACTCGGAGCAGGGGTTTGATGCATTTATCCTTCCAGATGCGGGGCATGTATGCCATTCGTTTATAATTGTGTCAAACTGCACCCCCGGGTCTGCACAACTCCACGCTGCATAGCCTATTTTGTCAAACAACTCCCTTGCTTTAACCTTTCTTGCAACCTCTCCCGTTGTCCTGTAAGTCAACTCCCATTCACCGTCTTTTTCAAGAATCTCAAAGAATTTTGAGGGGATTCTAACAGAGTTGTTTGAATTCTGCCCTGAAACGGTGTTGTACGCCTCTGATTCCCATGCAGTGTCAAACTCTTCAAACAAAATCTCTTCAACACCCTGCTTTGCAAGTTGAATAACCCTGTAAATGTAAGTATCGGGAATGCCTGCTTTTTTAGAGTTATAAACCGCTTCCGCAAGTTTTAAGTTCTTTTTAGGATTGAAAGCGTCTTCCCCGTCTCCCTCTTTGCAGGCCTTTAAAACATTGTTTAAGTGGATATTACACTGCCTGCTTCCTGAAACCAGTGCGGCAACTTTCTGCTCTTCCCTTACTTTCCACTCTATAAACTCTTCAATATCAGGGTGGTCGAGGTTGAGAATAACCATTTTGGCAGCCCTTCTGGTTGTTCCCCCTGACTTAATAGCACCAGCTGCTTTGTCTCCTATCTTTAAAAAACTCATTAACCCTGAAGAAAAACCTCCCCCTGAAAGAGGTTCTCCCTTTGCCCTTATCTTTGAAAAGTTTGTTCCGGAGCCAGAGCCGTACTTAAATATCCTTGCCTCTCTCACCCACAAATCCATAATACCGCCGGGGTTAACAAGGGTATCCTCAATTGAAAGGATAAAGCAAGCGTGAGGCTGAGGCCTTTCATAAGCGCTTGTTGATTTCTTCACCTCTTTTGTTTCAGGCTCAACATAGTAATGCCCCTGAGAAGGCCCGTCAATCCCGTAAGCCCAGAACAAACCGGTATTAAACCATTGAGGTGAATTAGGCGCAGCAATCTGGTGGGAAAGCATATAAAGCATTTCATCGTAATAGGCTTTAGCGTCTTCTTCGCTATCAAAATAGCCGTACTTATAACCCCAGTAAGTCCATGTTCCCGCAAGCCTTTCAAAAACCTGCCTTGAATCAGTCTCCCCGCCGTACCTTTTATCTTCAGGAAGTGTTTTAAGGTATTCCTCATCGGGAACGCTTCTCTGCAGCCATTCGGGAATCCCCTTCTCCTTAACCTTTTTGGTTTTTTTAGGCACACCAGCCTTTCTGAAGTACTTTTGAACAAGAATATCAACCGCAACCTGAGACCAACTTTCAGGAACAATAACATCCTTTGCCTCAAAAATCACCGTGCCGTCAGGGTTTATAATCTTTGAATCCCTCTTAACAAAGTTTAATCCCGCATATGGATTTCCCTCTTTTGTAAAAAACCTCTTAATTTTCATATAACACCCTCACCTATAATATTTTGTGTTTGCTATAAATTTATACCACAACATATTG
>WFPG01000152.1 GCA_015487755.1 Acidobacteriota bacterium | reverse complement strand
GTATTCTTTTGACTTTAAGAAGTCTCTTTTTTGATAGTAGATAATCCCAAGGTAAGCGTAAGCCACATAGGCATGTTTCCAAGCTTTAATGGCTTTCTCAAATTCTTTTTCCGCTTTTGATACTCTGCCTTTTTTAAGATAAATCTTTCCCTTTTCAATATGCTTTGTAGAATCTGCCTGAACTTTGTTGTAAAGCTGGCTGGCTGTTTGCCCGAAAGCAAAAAACAGCCCAAAAAACATAAGGAAAATAATTAAAGGCCTGCGCATGGTTGCCTCCTACTCTCTTTGTACCCCCTTATACTTAAGGATGGCCACCTTTTCAAGGGTAATCATACCCCCCTGGATAACCTCTTCCAAAAAAGGAAGCAATTGATTTATCTTTTCCTCCGTATCAACAATTTCAATTACCACAGGCAAATCTTCAGACAGAACAAGAAATTTGGAAGTGTGGATTCTACTTGTTTTTCCGAAACCCATTGCCCCCTTTAAAACAGTTGCCCCTGCAAGGTTTAATTCCCTTGCCTTCATAACTATCTCTTCGTACAAAGGCCTTCCGTTTTTACACCTATCGTCTTCCCCGACAAAAATCCTTAAAAGCAATCCCTGTTCCGGCAACATAATTAACCCCTTACAATTTGTTTAGCAAGAAAGATGCCTAAAAAAATACACACTAAACCCAGAAAAACACTTGCCACAATATTTAAAATTGCAAACTTTATTTCCCCTTCTCTAATTAAATTGACAGTTTCAAAAGAAAAGGTTGAAAAGGTTGTAAACGCCCCTAAAAAGCCTGTAAAAATAAGGGCTTTTATCTCTTTTGAAACAATCATTCTCTCGGTTAACTGCCACAAAAAACCGAAAAGAAGGCTTCCAAGAAGGTTTACAGCCATAGTTCCGTAAGGAAAAGTCGGAAAAAAAAGGGAGTAAACAAACTTTGATACAATGTCCCTCATCATCGCACCGAATCCGCCTCCGATAAAAACAACAAGATACTTCATTTAAAGCAAATCCTCCTTTACTTTTTCCCGCCCCATTTTGAAAAGGGATAATTCACAAGGGAATAGTTGTAATACCTCTCGTCCTCGCTTACCTCTTCCCCAGCCCAATCAGGCTTTTCAAATTGTTCATCCTCACTTTTCAACTCAATCTCGGCAATTACCAATCCCCTGTTTTCCCCTTCAAAAATGTCTACCTCCCACAAATGGTTATTAACCTTAACTTTATACCTAACCTTCTCAATCAAAGGCTTTAAGCAAATATTTTCAAGCATTTCAATACCATCAACGACAGGGATTTCATACTCAAACTCAAGCCTTGAAATATCCCCCGTTTTACCTTTTACGGTTAACATTGCCTTTTTGTTATCAATAACCCTGATTCTTGAAACAGATTTTTTCCCTATGTGGATATACCCTTGCCTGATGTAAACCCCTTTTAATCCCTTTAAAAAAGAGGTGTCTTTTACAAGAAACTTTCTTTCAATCTCAATTCCCATTTCAACTCCCTTTTTATCAATTCTATTTTAACACCTCTATTTTTAATTTGCATTTTAGAGTATAATTCAATTGTATGAAAAACACCGAAAGTTTGATTGAATTTTTAAAAAACCACAAATACCTGACTCATTACCACATTTTTGAAAAGAAAGAGGGAACTTACAAAGACATACCTGAAAGCCTCTCGGAAAAACTTAAAAACGGGTTAAAAAAAGCGGGGATAGAGAAACTTTACTCCCATCAATATCAATCATTTAAACTTATTGAAAAGGGGAAGAACGTTGTAATAACAACCCCCACCGCTTCGGGAAAATCACTGTGCTATAACTTGCCTATTTTAAACGAGATAGAAAAAAACCCCTCAACAAAGTGTTTTTACTTCTTCCCTACAAAGGCTCTGTCAAGAGACCAGTCAAAATCGGTTATAGAATTGGCTGAAAAGTCAGGTATTCCTTTAAGGTGCGAGGTGTACGACGGGGATACCCCTTCAGATGTCAGGGAAGGGATAAGGAAAAATGCTCAAATTATAATCACCAACCCTGATATGCTTCATCAAGCAATACTTCCCCACCACCCGATGTGGAGAAGGGTTATTGAAAACTTAAAGTTTATAGTTATTGACGAGGTTCACATTTACACGGGGGTTTTCGGCTCACACTTTGCAAATGTATTGAGAAGGCTTAAGAGGATATGCAATTTTTACGGGGCTAACCCTCAATTTATTTGCTGCTCAGCAACAATAGCAAACCCGCTGGAATTGGCGGAAAATCTGATTGAAGAGAAGTTTGAGCTTATAGACGAAAACGGGGCTCCTTCCGCAAGAAAGCACTTCTTTTTTATAAATCCTCCAATTGTAAACAGAGAGTTGGGAATAAGAAAGAGTTATGTTGACATAACGGTGTTAATGGGGAAAGAGTTTCTTGAAAAAGAAATTCCCACAATTACTTTTGCAAGGACAAGGCTTGCGGTTGAGGTTATTACCAAATACCTAAAAGACAGGGCAAACCATACAAAAAAACACAAAATCTCAGCCTACAGGGGCGGCTACCTTCCCAATTTAAGAAGAGAGATAGAAAGAAAGATGAAGAATAAAGAGATTAGTTTGATTGTTTCCACAAATGCACTTGAATTGGGGATTGACATAGGGGAATTGCAGGGCTGCATAATAGCGGGATACCCGGGAACAATATCCTCAACCCTTCAGCAGGCCGGAAGAGCCGGAAGGAAAAAAGACGATTCACTTGCAGTTTTAATAGGCTCAAACTTTGCGGTTGACCAATTTATAATGTCAAACCCCGATTACCTCTTCAAATCATCCCCTGAACATGCAAGGATAAACCCAGATAACCCCGACATACTCTTCAATCATCTATGCTGTGCAGTTTATGAACTCCCCTTCAAAGAAGGTGAAAAGTTCGGGGAAACGGATATTGAAAATATTCTGTCAAAAATGGAAGAGGTTGAACTTGTAAATAAATTCGGGAAAAAGTGGCACTGGATTTCAGACAGTTACCCTGCGGCAACCTTTTCTTTAAGAAGCGTTACAAACGACAATTTTGTTGTTATAGACATGACTGAAAAGAGGAACAAAGTTATAGCCGAAGTTGATTATATTGCTGCGCATACAACAATTTACCCGCAGGCAATTTACCTTGTTCAGGGAAAACTCTATCAGGTTGAAAAACTTGATTACCAGAATAGAAAGGCTTATGTGAGAGAGGTTCAGGCAGAGTATTACACAGACGCAATAGACCACACAACGGTAAACATACTGCAACTTGACAAACAGGAAAAAGGAAATTTCTTTCACCACAACCTTGGAGAGATACACGTTTTAACCACAATTACCGGGTTTAAAAAGATAAAGTTTTACACAAACGAGAACATAGGGTACGGAAATATAAACATCCCCGATGTTGAAATGCATACAACATCTTTCTGGCTTACAATTGACGACTCAATAAGGGAACAGATGGGGGTTTCTAAATCTGATTTTACCGAAACATTAAACGGTTTTTTATATGCAATGAAAAACATAGCCTCAATATTCTTAATGTGCGACACAAGGGATTTAGGCTCTTCGGTACAGGCTGACGACACAAAGGAAGAGTTTCAATACTCGCTATTTCTTTACGACGCATACCCCGGCGGGATAGGGCTCTCCCCTCAAATATTCAAACTGAAAGAAAGCGTTTTTGAAGGGGTAAAATCCCTTGTTAAATCGTGCAAATGCTCCCACGGCTGCCCTTCCTGTATAGGGATAAGAAACGGCGAGGCTTCAAATATCAAAAGCAATGTTATAGCAATCTCTTCTATTTTCACTACTAAATAAAAAAAAGGGGCTTTTGCCCCCTAACCCAAAAATTTTATTTAAGAATCCGCTTTTTCTCCTAAAACCTCTTTTACAAGCCCTAATGAAGATAAAACGCCTGATGCTTCGTAAGGCACAAACATCTTGGTAGCCTGTCCGTTTGCCATTTCCTTTAAAGCCTCAAGGTATTTTAAAGTAATCAAATCCTTTGTCGGGTTGCCTTCGTGGATAGCCTTAAAAACCTTTTTCAAAGCCTCTGCCTGTCCTTCTGCAATTGCAATTTCTTTATACTTTTCCGCATCGGCAACCTGCCTCATAGCCTCCGCTTCACCTTCAGCCTTCAATATCGCAGACCTTTTTTCACCTTCAGCCTGTAATATTGCAGACTGCTTGACACCTTCCGCTTCAAGGATCGCCGCCCTTCTTTCCCTTTCAGCCTTCATCTGCCTGTGCATTGCTTCCATAACATCAAGAGGCGGGTCAATCTTTTGAAGCTCAACCCTTGTTATTTTCACACCCCATTTATCTGTTGCATCGTCAAGGATTTCCCTTAAACTTGTGTTAATTTTCTCCCTTGATGTAAGAGACTCGTCAAGTTGAAGGTCACCTATAATGTTACGAAGGTTTGTTTGAGCAAGTTTTGTTACGGCAAGGTAAAAGTTTCTTACATTATACAAAACTTTAACCGGGTCTGTAACCTCATAATAGATAACGGCGTCAACGGTAACAACAACATTGTCTTTTGTAATTACCTCCTGCGGGGGGACATCAACAACCATCTCCCTCATATCAACTTTTTTTATTGACTCAATAATCGGGATTATAAACCTTAAACCGGGTGAAACCATTCTGTTAAACCTTCCAAGCCTTTCAACAATACCCTTTTGATAGGGACGCACAATTTTCACCGATAACACAATAAACAACACAACAACAAAAATAATTGAGGAATAAATCACAGGCATTTAAAAACCTCCCAAAATTTATTTTTTAACTATTAAGTGTGTACCTTCAACCGCCAGAATTTCAACACTTTCCCCTTGTTGACACGGTTTGTCACACTTAGCCAGCCATTCTTCCCCTTCAACCTTAACAAATCCGGGATTTTCAGGGGTAATATCTTTTAATACAACTGCTTCTCTCCCAATAAGCCTTTCTGCACCAACCTGTTGAGGGCTCCCGTCATCTTTTGCAAAAAATTTTCTAACAAACATTAGAGAAAGAATAGAAACAAGAACAAAAACCCCCACCTGCAAATGCATACCACCCCCTAAATACGCCACAAATCCGGCAAATAATGCGCCTATTCCGAACCAGATAATTACAAGCCCCGGCACCACAAATTCCAGAAGCATTAAAAACATTCCGCATATCAGCCAGACTGCGTAAGGCTCAATTTTCATTGTACCTCCCAAAATCTAATAAGGTTATTTTACCATTAACCCCACAGATGTTAATTGTTTTCTATTTGTTAGCATTTTCTAATAGATTTTACGATAAGGGAATTTACTTTGTTTCAATTAAAGAGAAAATAAAAAAGGGGGCTTGTGAGCCCCCTAAAAATTGTATCTATTTTTCCGTTTTTTACTTCATAAACCAGTCTTTAAGCGCCTGCAAGGTAACCTGCCTTCCAACCTCTCCTATTGAGTGGGTTAAAGGAATCTCTTTCGGGCAAACTTCAACGCAGTTTTGAGCGTTTCCGCATTCGCTAATTCCGCCTTTACCCATTAAAACATGAAGCCTGTCCTCTTTCAAAGACGCTCCTGACGGATGGAAGTTAAACAGCCTTACCTGTGAGATAATCTGGGCACCCATAAAATCTGACTTTTCGTTAAACTGCGGGCATACTTCAAGGCAGCAACCGCAGGTCATACACTTTGAAAGTTCATAGTGAATTGCCCTTTCAGGTTCGGGAATCTTCGGGCCGGGGCCCATATTGTGTGTGCCGTCAATAGGAACCCAAGCCTTAACCTTCATAAGGTTGTCAAACATCTTTTGCCTGTCAACAACAAGGTCTCTTACAACGGGAAACTTTGTCATCGGTTCCAGAACAATCGGCTGCTCAAGGTCTTTTACCAAAGCAGAGCATGCCTGCCTTACCCTTCCGTTGATTATCATTGTGCATGCACCGCAAACCTCTTCAAGGCAGGAGCATTCCCATGCAACCGGGGTAGTTTTTTTCCCGTCTTTTGTTACAGGGTTTTTCTGAATCTCAACAAGGCATGCAATAACATTCATGCCGTGAGTCATAGGAACTTCAAACTCTTCCCAGAAAGGGCTTGAATCCGGGGAGAGTTGTCTCTTTATTCTAAGTCTTACAGTATCAGCCATTATTTACCCCCCTTGTCCTTATTTTGAGCCATCTTCTTAGTTTCCTCTTTGTCAACCGCATAGTTTCTCGGCCTTGGAGGAATGTCAGCAATCTTAACAGGCTCATAAGATATCTCCGGTCCGTCCGGGGTATAGGTAGCAATTGTATGTTTCAAGAAGTTTTCATCATCCCTGTTAGGGAATTCAGGCTTATAATGAGCGCCACGGCTTTCATTTCTCAATAATGCACCCTTTGTCATAACCTTAGCAAGGGTAATCATATTTTCAAGGTCTTTAACAAAGATTGCTTCCTGATTAAGCACCCTTGATTTGTCTGCAATGCCTATGTGGTTCCACCTATCTTTTAACTCATCAAGCATTCCAAGGAGTTCTTCCAATTTGTCATTATGCCTTACAACAGTCATCCTTTCTGTCATCATATTGCCTAATTCATCGTGAAGCTTTTTAGCGTTTTCACTTCCGTCCATTGCATAAATTTTTTCAAAGAGTTTTTCAACTTCATTAAGTTCTTTGTCAGCCAATTTATCAAAGTTCTCAGGTTTTTGATAACTTTTAAGGTAATCAGGCATTGCGGCACCTACAACAAAACCGTCATAAACACATGAAAGCAATGAGTTAGCACCTAACCTGTTTGCCCCGTGGTACTGATAGTTAACTTCACCTGCTGCAAACAAGCCGGGAAGGTTTGTCATATCTGTATCGTCGTCAACCCACAAACCGCCCATTGAGTAGTGGACTGACGGGAATACCTTCATAGGCACTTTCCTCGGGTCGTCTCCTACGAATTTTTCATAGATTTCAAGGATACCGCCTAACTTTCTGTCAAGGTAGTCGGAATCCATGAAAGAAAGGTCAAGGTAAACCATATTTTTGCCGTCAATGCCAAGTTTTTGGTTTACGCAAACATCAAAGATAGCCCTTGTTGCGATATCTCTGGGAACAAGGTTTCCGTAAGCGGGGTACATCTCTTCAAGGAAGTACCATCTCTTTCCGTCTTTAATGGTAAATACCCTTCCGCCTTCTCCCCTTGCAGATTCACTCATAAGCCTGTTTTTATCCGATCCGGGGATTGCTGTCGGGTGAATCTGGATAAACTCGCCGTTCGCGTACTTTGCACCCTGCTTATAGCACATGCATGCAACAGAGCCTGTATTTATAAATGAGTTTGTTGATTTGCCGAATATGTAACCGGGGCCGCCTGTTGCAACAACCACAGCGGCAGCAGGAAATACTTCCGGTTTCATTGTGTTCATATTCATTGCAATGCAGCCGTGAACAACGCCGTTTTCGTCAACAATCAACCTCTGGAAATCATATCCTATCCACTGCTTAACCATTCCTTCAGCGGTAAACCTTCTAACCTGCTCGTCTAAAGCGTAAAGCAACTGCTGTCCGGTTGTAGCCCCTGCAAAAACAGTCCTTTTAAACTTTGCTCCGCCGAAAGCCCTTACATCAAGGTTCCCTTCCATTGTCCTGTTAAACATAACGCCCATTCTGTCAAACATGTATATAATTTCAGGGGCTTTCTCGCACATTCTTTTTACAGGCAACTGGTTAACAAGAAAGTCTGCCCCGTAAACAGTATCATCGTAATGTTCGTAAGGGGAATCTCCTTTACCGTGTAAATCAAGTGCAGCGTTTATACCGCCCTGCGCACAAACAGAGTGAGACCTTTTAACCGGAACTATTGAAATAAGGTCAACGGGTATCCCCTCTTCACAAAGCCTTATAGTTGTCATTAAGCCGGCAAGCCCGCCGCCGACAACAACTACTCTTTTATCACTCACCACTAACCTCCTTCACTAAATATGAAAAGCGAGCAATGCTCTAATGCCGACAAAGGCAAGAACAAGAAAAAGAACAATGGTAGCCTTGCCCATCCACTTCTGCGCCCTGGGTCCTGTTGTAATTCCCCATACAATGCAGAAAGACCAGATTCCGTTTGCAAAGTGGAATGCTGCTGAAATTATACCAATAACCATCCACCAGAATACAACCGGGTTCCGGAACATCTGAGCCATGTATTGATAGGAAACTTCGGTACCGTAAAGCAATGCAGAAACCCTTGTTACATACACATGCCAGCCTATAAAGAAAAGCAAAATAACACCTGTTACCCTCTGAATAAGGTACATCCAGTTTCTGAAATAACCGTATTGCAGGTTGTTAGGCTCTCCTGTGTAAACAATGTAAAGGCCATAAAGACCGTGTATAGCCAAAGGTAAAAAGATAAACAACAATTCAATTGCAAAAAGATAAGGCAATTCCTTAAAAAACTCAATCTTTCCGTTGTAAACAGCCGCACCGTGCACAGCAAAAGAGTTTGTAAAAAAGTGTTCAAGGATAAACAATCCTATCGGGAAAATTCCCAGTAAAGAGTGAATCCTTCTGTAATAAAAACTGTTGTCAACAGCAACTTCAGTCATACCATTCCCCCGATTTATTTGATGTTTTCAAGTTCAGCAATAAGTTTTTTAACATGCTCAACCGACTTGTTGAACATTTCCTTTTCTTCATCGTTCAAGTCAAGTTCAATTACCTTTTCAACACCGTTTCCGCCTAAAACAACGGGAACGCCTATAAAGAAACCGTTTACGCCGTATTCGCCTTCAAGGTAAGCGGCACAGGGAAGAACCCTCTTTTTATCTTTTAAGATAGCCTCTGCCATCTGAATAGCCGCTTCAGCGGGAGCATAGAATGCGGAACCTGTTTTAAGCAATCCGACGATTTCACCGCCGCCCTTTCTTGTCCTTTCAATAATTGCGTCAATCTTCTCTTTTGAAAGGAAGTGTGTTAAAGGAATACCGTTAATATTTGAGTATCTGGGCAGAGGAACCATTGAATCTCCGTGTCCGCCTAAAACAATTGCATGGATATCTTCAACAGACAACCCTGTTTCCATTGCAATGAAACTTCTCATCCTTGCAGTGTCAAGAATTCCAGCCATTCCCACAACCCTGTTTTTGGGGAAGCCGGTAATCTTTTTCATAAGGTGAACCATAATGTCAAGCGGGTTTGAAAGAACGATTACAAAAGCGTCGGGAGCATACTTTTTGATGTTTGGAGCAACAGACTCCATAATCTTTTTGTTAATGCCGAGAAGGTCGTCCCTGCTCATTCCCGGCTTTCTCGGAACACCTGCTGTAACTATTACAACATTAGCCCCTTCAATGTCTTTGTAGTCGTTTGTACCGATTGATTTGCAATCTTTGCCTATAATAGGAGTTGCTTCATAAATATCAAGTGCTTTACCTTGAGGCATACCCTCAACGATATCAACCAAAACAACATCCCCCAATTCTTTACGCGCAATAATGTGTGCCATTGTACCACCGATGTGGCCTGCACCGATCAATGCAATTTTAGGTCTTGCCATAACCCCTCTCCTTTCAAAAAAATATTTTAAACAACTATTTCTACCAAGGTTAAGTTACTGCCAATCGCACCGAATATATTTTAAAAATCAAAACCGCACATAAAGAGGATATCGGGAATGCTTTTGTTTTATTGATTTCTCTTACACAAGCCGCTCCCGAATCAGCTCTAATAATTTTATCACAAACACATTCTCATATTATCATAATTTAAATATTTTCGGGAAAATTCGAAAGTATGTTATAATTTTTTTGACTTTTTTACTTTTTTTCTGGAGGAACAAATGACAAAGTACTTATTTACATCTGAATCGGTAACTGAAGGCCATCCTGATAAAATAGCAGACCAGATTTCAGATGCAATCCTTGATGAGATAATGAAAAACGACCCTAACGGTAGGGTTGCCTGTGAAACATTGGTTACTACAGGGCTTATTATGATTGCTGGTGAAATTACCACAAACACCTATGTAGATTTTCCTAAAATAGCAAGGGAAACCGTAAGGGAAATAGGATACACAAGGGCAAAGTACGGGTTTGACTGCGATACTTGCGGGGTTATATCAACTATTGACTCACAATCTCCCGACATCGCTATGGGAGTTGATACAGGAGGGGCAGGAGACCAGGGAATGATGTTCGGTTTCGCAATTAACGAAACTGAAACATTAATGCCTTTGCCTATTACTTTAGCGCACAAACTTACAATGAGGCTTGCAGAGGTTAGAAAGAAAAAGATTTTAAAATATTTAAGGCCTGACGGAAAATCACAGGTTACGGTTGAATACGAAAACGGGAAGCCTAAAAGGATTGACACCGTTGTTGTTTCAACCCAGCATGCCGACACAGTAAAGAACAATGAATTAAGGCAGGATATCCTTGAAAATGTTATTTTCCCGGTGCTTCCTGAAAATATGATTGATTCGGATACAAAATATTTAATTAACCCTACAGGAAGATTTGTAATCGGAGGCCCCCAGGGTGATTGCGGGTTAACAGGAAGAAAGATTATCGTTGACACATACGGCGGATTCGGGGCACACGGCGGAGGCGCTTTCTCAGGAAAAGACCCGTCCAAAGTTGACAGGTCAGGCTCATACATGGCAAGATACCTTGCTAAAAATATAGTCGCATCAGGCGTAGCGGACAAATGCGAAGTTCAGATTGCATACGCTATAGGTGTTGACCAGCCTGTTTCTTTAATGGTTAACACTTACGGGACAGGTAAAAGGCCTGACAGCGAGTTAGCGGAAATTATCCGCAAAAACATAGACCTTTCACCTAAAGGGATTATTGAAAGGTTTGATTTGAGAAGGCCTATTTATAGAAAGACTGCCGCTTACGGGCATTTCGGCAGAGAAGACAAAGACTTCAAGTGGGAATATACAGATATTAAAGATTTGTTCGCATAAAATAAACTTACATAAAAGCACAAAAAGAGCGGGGATTTTTCCCCGCTTTTTATTTTAACCTTTCACAATGTTAATATAATTTACCTCTAACGGGAATGGATAACTCTTTCACACCGTTTGCATCAACAAGTATTCTAATTATCCCAGAAAAAATCTTTCCTTTTTTACCTTTACGGTAATCAGGCTTAACTAATATCTGTTTGCTTTTATCAGAAACATTTACCACTTCAAATGTAAGAGGGCAATTATTACATGTTACCGACTTTATCTTAATACCACTATCAAGCTGGGTATCAATTTCAATTGTTGCTGGGGCTGTTTTCCCATCAACTTTAGTGTACATAAAAAGTGCAGTCGGTGTTATGTTTATAACCTTTTTAATTTTGACCCTCATATAGAAAGAAAGTACTGGAACCTGTTTTGAATTTGTTTTAACTTTAACGGTTAACGACGAGTTTTTAAACTGGTAAACCGCCTTTTTAGGCGTTAGGTAAAATTTCAAAAATTCCTGGTTTTCGCTTCCTTTAACAACCTTAATTTTAAGGTCAAAATAGAGATTAGCATTGAAAGGATAAGTTATTTCCCAGCCTCTTACTTCAAGGGGCTTCCCCATATTGTTTGTTACCTGTACAGAAAATGTTTTTGTCTTACCGGGAATTAAATCGTAGAAAAACAGGGTATTGTTTTTTAGTTCAAGTTCCGCATAAACCCTTCCCCTTAAAACAAGGTTTATATCGCTATCTTTTACAGAGTTTGATTTTACTCTTATTCTTTTTGCAAAACTTCCGGTATGACTTCCCGTATTGTAAAAAGCCTTGATTACTCCGGACTCTCCAGGCTCATATTCCACTTTCTCCAAAGTGGATGTTGTGCAGCCTCACCCGGGTTTTACCATATAAATTACAAGCTTCTCATCCCCCACATTCCTAAACTTAAACTCGCCTGTAACCTTTGTATTAATCGGCACTTTTCCTACATCGATAAGTTTTTTTTCAAACTTTATCTGCGGCCCTTTTGCAAAAAGAAAAAGCACCGCTAAAAGGTTAATAATAAAAATCCCGACAACCTTTTTCATATATCCTCCTGTATATATAATCTCAATTTATAAGACGGGCTTTAAAACATTTAGTTTTAATTTTCTTAAAATCGGGTCAATTTCAGCAATTTTAACCTTTAACTTCATTCCTATTGTTATCTTTTTCCCGTTTTCTTCAATCAAAAAATGCCCTGTCGGGTCTAAAGTATAGTAGCCCTTTAAATCGGAAAGGGGAATCATTCCGTCAACATAGTAACCGTCAAGTTCTGCAAATAAGGTATGTTCCGAAAAGCCTGAAACAATACCGTTAAATTCCCTAATGCCCTTTTTCTGAATATCCTTCAAAATAAAATACTCAGCCGTATCCAATTCGGCAAAAAAAGCATCTCTCTCAAGGGTGGATGTTAATTTTGCTATCCATTCAAGTTCCGCTTTTTTATACGGAATAGCGGTTTTTTCAATAGCAGCCTTGACAATCCTGTGCACTACTAAATCAGGATATCTCCTTATAGGCGAAGTAAAATGCAAATATTCCAATTTATTTAACCCGAAATGCAATCCGGGCCTTGCGGAGTATTCAGCCCTTGTTAAATACCTTAATGTAATGTAATGAAGGTTTCTGTCATCAATACTATTTATCAATTCAGGCAGGGTTTTATCGTAAGTTTTATAACCTGCACTTTCAAAAAGGACAAACAAATCAGCCAATTTCTCATCATCTGGAGCCGGGTGAATTCTGAAAATACCCGGTAAATTCCTTTTTATTAAAAAGTTTGCCACACATTCATTTGCAAGAAGCATAAACTCTTCTATTAACTTTTCCGCATCCTGCTGAACCTGAGGCTTTAAATCTAAAAGTTCCCCTCTTTTTGAAACCTTAACATAGGGCTTTTCCACATTTAAAAATAAAGCGCCCTTTCTCAACCTTTTCTGCCTTAGTTTTTTAGAAAGTGAGTGCATTTTATCTATCGTTTCCTTTAACCCTTTAACTTCCGGATAAGGGAAATCGGATTTTCCGTGAAAGTATTCGTTTAACTTTTCATAAGTCAACCTTGCTTTACTGTTTATTACCGATTTTGTTAAATAGTATGAAAGGACATTTCCCTTTTTATCAAGGGTTATAATACAGGATAAGGTGTATCTGTCCTCATAAGGCTTTAAACTGCAAAGATCGTTTGAAAGCCTTTCGGGAAGCATAGGCACGACTTTACCCGGCATATAGGTTGTAACCCCTCTAATCATTGCCTCTGAATCAAGGCAACTTCCCTTTTCTACAAAATGGGAAACATCTGCAATATGAACCCCTAAAACATAGCCTTTCTTTGTCTCTTTCAAAGAAACGGCGTCGTCAAAGTCTTTTGCATCTTCCCCGTCTATGGTAAAAACAAGGTCATTCCTTAAATCAAGCCTTTTTGCAAAAAAACTGTCTTCAACGGAAAGGTGTCGCGCCTCTTCCATAACCTCAGGCGGGAAAAAATGCTTGATAGAATGCAGGTAGATATTTAAATCATAGGCACCTTTGGCATTATCGGAAAACTCTTTTATTACTTCGGCCTTTTTCCCTGTAATATACTCAATAATGGGGGATTTTACCTTTCCTTTAACATAAATTCTTTTAAACCTTATTTTAACCCTTCCGTTTTCTACTCTTCCCAGCCTTCTGTAAAAAGCCCTGTCAGTAACGGTAGCCACAATGCCCGCATCCCTGTTTTTCAACTTCAAAAGCATAACCTTGTCGCTGTCCATTAAGATTGTGGAAAGGTTTTTCGGGGGTATTACCCTTAACACCCTCTTGCTTCCCCTTACTTTAAAAATCAGGTTTCCCTTTCTACCTGCGTATATTTTCCCTTCATAAAGTTTTTCAAACTCGTGGCATACCTGCTTCTGGGATGTGTTTTGATACTCATTGCTTAATCTATAACAGTTATTTTCAGTTTTAACAATTACCCCCTCTCTTATAAGAGACTTTAAAATTTCCCGAAGGTAAGACATCTCCCCTCTGGGAAGGTTAAGGTGTTTTCTTATCCTCTTTATTCCTATTGGGTTTTTCTGTTTTTTTAAAAAGTTCAGTATTTCTTTTTTGATTAACTGCATCTTGACTTTACTCCGAACTAACTTTATCATATAAAGCGTTACTTATCAACGCTCAAGTGGCGGAATTGGCAGACGCGCACGGTTCAGGTCCGTGTGGGGTCAAACCCGTGGGGGTTCGAATCCCCCCTTGAGCACCATTTGACACAAATAGGAGAAATCATGCCTGAAATAGTCGGAATAAAGGTGAAAAAGACAGGGAGGTTTTTTATATATAGCCCAAACGGAATTAAATTTGAAAAAGGGGATAAGGTAGTAATTGAAACCGACAGAGGTTTAGAGTTAGGGGAGATTATTATCCCTAACAGAGAGGTTGAGCCTTCCCAGATAGAGGGGGAATTAAAGCCTGTTGTTAGAAAAGCCACCGAAGATGACATAAGAACAAAAGAAGAGTTGAAATCACTTGAAGAAGAGGCATACGAGTTCTGCAAAGAGAGAATAAAAGCAAGGGAAATGGATATGAAACTCATAAAGGTGGATTTTACCCTTGACAGGACAAAGGCTATTTTCTACTTTACGGCAGACGGAAGGGTGGATTTCAGGAAATTGGTGAGGGATTTAGCCCACAGGTTCAGGTTAAGGATAGAGATGAGGCAAATAGGTGTAAGAGATGAAGCGAAGATGGTTGGCGGGCTTGGAATATGCGGAAGGGAACTATGCTGTACAACCTTTCTCCACAACTTTTACCCTGTTTCAATTAAACAGGCAAAAAACCAGCATTTAATACTAAATCCCGGTAAAATATCGGGTGTGTGCGGAAGGCTTATGTGTTGTATTAACT
>WFPG01000151.1 GCA_015487755.1 Acidobacteriota bacterium | reverse complement strand
GTTATTGACCCGTCAATAATGATACATAAAATCATTGAATTAACTTTTAAAGATGACCCGGAATATAAAATAAAATTCTTTTCCAATTATCCGCCGCTGATTGATGATGGTGAAAAAGCGGAATACATATTTATTACAATAGATTTATCGGGAGTAGAAATAGAAGAGGCAATCAAAGAGTTAAAGCAGAAGTACTCCTGTCCGGTTATTGCAATGGTTCCTAAATTTCTTGACTATAACCGTGATGCCATTGTTGCTGCAGGGGCAGATGCTATTTTGGAAAAACCCTTTACTTCCGATGAATTAAAAAATGCCCTTGTTTCATTAAGCGAATCAACAGCATTAAAAGAAGAAACAATAGCGGAAATTGACTCTGAGACATTTGAAGATATAGGAAGTTTTGACGAAGATTTAACATTGTCGGAAGCGGATTTGATGGATGTGGATAAAGAAATACTTGAGCAAGAGATTTCAGGTGAAGATGTTTTTATTGATGAAGATATGGTGGAAGATGAAATTGACACTAAAGAGTTAACTGAAGAGGAAGAAGAGAGGATAGAAGATACTGATTTTGATGAAGCAGAGTTGGAGAAAGAACTTGAGCAAGAGTTGGGCGAAGAACTTGACAAAGAACTTGAAAGTGAATTGGATGAAGAGTTGGAGGATGTGGATTTTTCCGAAGAGGAACTTGAAAAAGACCTTGAATCTATGGACTTGTCTTCAATAGAAGAAGAAGCGGAAGAATTTGAAGAGGATGTTCATGAAGCGTCCACAATGAATATTGATGATTATCGTGAAGAAGAGACTCAAACCATTCCCCCTGAAGAGATAGCTAAATTCAGGGAGATGGCTGAAGAAATTAAAGATGAAGGCGAAACCCGAGTTGAAGAAGGTTTTGAGCATGAAACAACATTAAACCTTGATGAAACAGCAGAGCCTGAGGCAGAATTTATTGCTGAAGAAAGTGAAACAGATTTTGAAGATGTTTTTGAAGAAGAAGTCACTGAGCAGAGCAATTTTGAGCAACCTGTAAATGTGGATGAGGCAAGGCCTGAAGAGACATTTGAAGGGGAAGCAGAAGAAGGTGATTTCTTTGAGCAAGAGGAAGCGGTAGAAGAGGCATTTATTGCAGAGCAAAGTTTAGGGGAAGTTGAAGAGCATATTGCTTCAGAGCAGGAAGTGAGGCAACAGGAAATTCAGGTTGAAGGGCAAGGGGAAGAGGAATTTGTTGCTGAAGAAAGCGAGACAAAGTTTGAAGATGTTTTTGAAGAAGAAGTTACCGAGCAAAGCGATTTTGAACAACCTGCAAACATAGATGAAGCAAAACCTGAAGAGACATTTGAAGGGAAAGAAATCTTTGAGAAGGAAGAAGTAGTTGAAGAAACTTTTGCTGCTGAGAGTGATAAAGAAGAAATTGAAGAGAAAGAAGTTGATTTTGAGGTAACGGGCGAACATCCCACTCAATTTGACGAATCAGACAGTATTGAGGCGGAGAAAAAGGAACTTTACCACAATAGTGAGCCTATGGCAGAGCAAGAGGCAATTAAGAAAGAAGGCCAGCCAGTGGTTGAAAAGATTGTTTCTCAGGAAATGGAAGGCAAAGAAGTGCGCCTTTCCGACGAAGATGTTAAAAGGATAGCCGAAGAGGTTGTAAATAGATTAAGTGATAGGATTATAAGAGAGATTGCATGGGAAGTTATCCCTCAGTTGGCAGAAGATATAATCTTGAGAAGAATAAAAGAACTTGAAAAAGAGATAGAATAAGATATATTAAATTTTGTGAAAAAACTTAATTCGAAGTGTGCAGGCTTTAAAATCTTTGTAATTTTCTTTTTGTTATTCGGGATATCATGTGCTACCCCTCAAATTGAGGTTAATCCCCCTGATAATCAATTAAATGTTCAAAAAGAAGTTTCACAATCTATTGAAAGAATTCTTTATGTATACAAGACAGGCAAAATGTATGCCGATATCGGTTATATTGAGGATGCGGGCAACTATTTTGACAGGGCGGTGGAACTTGCGTACAGCCAGCCGGAAGAAGTTGTAAACAACCCAGAATTTAAGCAGTTTAGAGAGGATTTAATAAACAAGATACACCTTCATGAAACAACAATTCTTGCAAAGGGAGACGCTTTTTCCGAAAACACAGAAGACAATGATGTTAAAGACGAAATATTAAATGAAGGTGATTTAAAACTGTCAGGTGAAGAGGAAAAGAAGGAAAAGCAGTTGGTTGAAAGTTCAAAAGTTACCTATTCTTTTCCAATAGTGATAAACAATAAAGTGCTTGCATTTATTAAAGCATACTCAACAAAATTAAAACCGGTTATTGAGGCAAGCCTTGAGCGCTCCGGAAGGTATATTGAAAGGTACAAAGAGATTTTCAGGCAAGAAGGCATTCCCGAAGATTTAGCCTATTTACCCATTATAGAAAGCGGTTTTAGAATCCATGCATATTCAAGGGCTAAAGCGAAGGGTATCTGGCAATTTATGAAAGGAACAGCAAGGCTTGAGGGGTTAAAGGTTGATTGGTGGGTTGATGAGAGGTGCGACCCGGAAAAATCCGCAATCGCCGCAGCCAAGCATTTGAAAAAACTATATCAGCATTACAATGATTGGTATCTTGCTATTGCCGCATACAATGCGGGGCAGGGGAAAATAGACAGGGCAATTAGAAGGGCTAAAACAAGGGATTTCTGGAAACTTTCAAGACACAGATGGCTTTTAAGAAGGGAGACAAAAAACTATGTCCCCGCCTTTATTGCGGCGCTTATAATTGCAAAAAACCCTGAGAAATACGGGTTTACCGAACTTGAGTACAAAAAGCCCCTTGAATACGATACCGTTGAGATAGATTCATGTACAGATTTAAGGGTTATAGCAAAATTATGCAATACCTCTCTTAAAAAGATTCAAGAGTTAAACCCCCATTTGAGAAGGTTAACAACCCCTGTAAGGGCAAAAAAGTTTAAGGTTTATATCCCTAAAGGAAAGAAAGACAGTTTTATTGCAAAGTTCAGCCAATTGCCACCTGAAAAAAGGGTAACTTTAAGGTATCACAGGATAAGAAGGGGTGAAACCTTATCTCAGATAGCAAGAAAGTATCAAACTACTGTTTCAGCCATTTGCAGGGCTAACGGAATAAGAAACAAGAGGCTTATCAGGGCTGGAAAGACAATTATTATTCCAATAGGCACCGGACACGATTACTATGTGCCAAAAGTGAGGGATTTTACCGTTAAATACACAAGAAGATACAAAAAGGGCAAAAAGATATACTACAGGGTAAGAAGGGGAGATTCTCTTTACAAGATTGCGGTAAGGTACGGCACTGATGTTGAGAGTTTAAAAAAATGGAATAATTTGAAAACAAATTTTATTAAACCCGGCAAAAAATTAGTTGTTTACTACGGAGTAAGCGTAAAGAAAAGAGAAAATCGCAAAGTTAAAAAAGTAAAAGTACCCGACGGTTTTTACCGTGTCAGGGAAGGGGATACAATTTATTCAATTTCAAAAAAATTCGGTTTAACCGTTGCAAGGCTGAAAAAGATTAACAATATAAAGTCAAACATAATTAGGCCGGGAGATTTATTAAAAGTTAAGGATATTTAATGGTAACCAAGGTTAAATCCGCTGACTTATCGGGAATTTATGCATATCCTGTTGAGGTTGAGGTTGATTTGTCCGGCGGGTTACCGGCTTTCAACATAGTTGGGCTTCCCGATGCCTCTGTGAGGGAGAGCAGGGATAGAATTCGTTCCGCAATAAAAAATTCAAGGTTTGATTTCCCAAAATCAAGAATAACGGTAAATTTAGCCCCTGCAGATTTAAAAAAAGAAAGTTCAAGGCTTGACATAGCAATAGCCCTGGGAATTGTGCTTGAGCAGGGGAATATAAAGTTAAATTTCCCACTTGATAACTGCCTTTTTATAGGTGAGTTGTCATTAGACGGCAAAATTAGGGGGGTAACGGGAGTTTTAAGCACTGCACTTTTTTGTAAAGAAAAAGGGTTGAAGTTATTTGTTCCCGAAGTTAATTTTTGTGAAGCGGTTTCTGTAAAGGGGGTTGAGATTTACCCCTATACTTCCCTGCTTGACTTGATCTCTATTTTAACCGGTGAAAAAGAAGATAATGAATTACCTGAATGTTCGGAAAGTTTGGGAGAAGAAAACTACCAAGTCCTTCTTGAAGATATTAAAGGGCATGTTCAGGCAAAAAGGGCTTTGATAATTGCCTGTGCAGGAGGGCACAATATGCTAATGTACGGCCCCCCGGGAAGCGGCAAGACAATGCTTGCAAAGGCAATACCCTCAATTCTTCCCGATATGACAAATAAAGAGCAAATTGAAACTACAATGATTTACTCTGCAGGGGGGAGGCTAAAAGAGAAGGGGCTCATTAAAATAAGGCCTTTCAGAAGCCCTCACCATACAATCTCCCATGTGGGATTGGTTGGAGGCGGCTCAAAATTGTTGCCCGGCGAAGTTTCTTACGCACACAACGGGGTATTGTTTTTAGACGAGTTTCCCGAGTTTTCAAGAAAAACCCTTGAGGTATTAAGGCAGCCTATGGAAGACGGTGTTATAACAATTACAAGGGCGACAGGCTCGGTGCAGTTTCCGGCAAAGTTTATGCTTGTTGCAGCAATGAACCCCTGCCCCTGCGGTTACTACGGCTCAAAGGAAAAGGAATGTGTTTGCACCCCCACTAAAATCTTAAATTACAGAAGCAAAGTATCAGGGCCAATACTTGACAGAATTGACTTAATAGTAAATGTTCCGCAGATTCCCATTGAAAAGATGAGAGAGGTAAAAGTTGAGGGGTTAACTTCAAAAGAAGCAAAAGAGATTGTTTCAAAAGCGATGGATATTCAATTTCAAAGAAACAAATGCCTTAACGCATACCTTGATGCAAAAACATTGAAAAAGGTTTGCAAACTTGAAAAAGATGCGGAAGATATGCTTATTTTTGCGGCAAACAAAAACTCTTTTTCCTCAAGGACATACACTCGTGTTTTAAAGATTGCAAGAACAATTGCGGATATGGAAGAAAGCGAAAATATTAAACTCCACCACATTGCAGAGGCACTTCAGTACAAGTTATCCGACTTTTTTTCGGAAAATATCTCCTATGACTAACCTAACCTTTTACCCATTTAAATACAACACTCCCCCCAAAAATATGGAGATAGACAATTACTTTTTAAGGGAAGGCAATGGCTTTGTTTTCAGGCTTTACGGATGGAAGCCTTACGGTGTTTCAATAGGAGTCTCCCAGGATAAAAACAAAGTATGCAATGTTGATTATTGCAGGGAAAAGGAAATTGAAATTGTAAAAAGGATAACAGGCGGCGGGGCGGTATATCACAAAAACGACATAACCTATATGCTTTCCTGCCCCCTTGATTTTTTTGAAGAGAAAACAGTTTTAGGTGTTTACAAAAAAATTGCACAAATGCTTTTGGCTATATTCAAGTCTTTAAGGATTGAATGCGATTTTGCGGGGAAAGTTCAAAAAGAGTTAAGGGTTGAGGGAATGAAAAAAGGGGTTGCTTGCTTTTTACTTCCTTCCGATTACGAGATTATGGTTAAGGGGAAAAAGATTGTAGGAAACGCTTTAAGGATTGAAAAAAACAGAATACTTCAACACGGCTCCATTGCCTTTGATTTTGATTATAAGGAAACGGCTATTGTGCTGAACACAACGGAAGAAAAATTAAGGCATAGGGTAATTTCTTTAAAAGAAATTAAACCTGATTTAACCATTGAACTTTTTGAAGAAACCTGTATTAAATGCTTAAAAGATTTCGGTTTTGATGTTGGTGTTGAAAAGAAAGGTTTGCCTTTTATTGAGTAATTTTTTTGTTTAAAATAAAGCGAAGAATTAAAAGGAGAGGGAAATGAAGAGGTTTGCTTTAATATCTGTTAGCAATAAGGAAGGGGTTGTTGATTTTGCTAAAAAACTTGAAAAGTTGGGCTTTACAATTGTTTCAAGCGGCGGGACTTTCAGGGTTTTAAAAGATGGTGGGTTAAACCCTGTAAAGGTTTCCGAAATAACAGGCTTTCCCGAGATACTTGACGGAAGGGTAAAAACACTTCACCCTAAAATCCACGGAGGCATACTTGCCGATTTGAGAAAGGAAAGCCATAGAGATGAATTGGAAAGGCACGGGATTAACCACTTTGAGATTGTATGCGTTAACCTATACCCTTTTAAGGAAACGGTTAAACAAACAGATGACATAGACGAGATAATTGAAAACATAGACATAGGGGGCCCAACCCTTTTAAGGGCTTCAGCAAAGAATTTTCACAGCGTAACCGTTGTTGTTGACCCTGAAGATTATTCAAAGGTAATTGAGGAAATCGCTAAAAACGGCAATGTTTCCCTTGAGTTAAGAAAAGAACTTGCTTTAAAGGCTTTTTCCCATACAGCCTCTTACGATATTGCAATCTCTTCATTTTTCAATAAAATGCTTGATAAAAAATTTCCTGAAAACCTGTTTCTTGAATTTAACCTTGAAAACACTTTAAGGTACGGGGAAAACCCGCATCAGGATGCGGCGTTTTACAGTGAGCCTGACTATAGAAAAGACGAATTGCCTGCATTAAAGCAATTGCAGGGTAAGGCACTTTCGTACAACAATTTAATGGATTCAGACGCAGCGATTGACATGGTAAGGGAGTTTGAAGAGCCTGCATGCGTTATTGTCAAGCATGCAAACCCGTGCGGAATCGGAAGGGATAGAGACTCAATACATAAAGCCTTTCAAAGGGCACACTCAACAGACCCCATGTCTGCATTCGGCGGAATAATTGCTTTAAACAGAGAGGTTGATGAGGAGTTGGCTTTAACCATTACAAAAAACTTTGTTGAGGTTGTAATAGCGCCCTCTTTTAGCGAAGGCGCTAAAAAGGTATTTTCAAAGAAAAAGAATTTACGGTTAATTGAATTGCCTATAAATTCGGAAAAGTATCCCTATTTCAACATTAAAAGGGTTAGAGGCGGCATTCTCCTTCAGGATGCGGACACAATTGAAGAAAAGAAGGAAAACTGGCAGGTTGTAACTGATGTAAAGCCTGATGAAGAAACAATGAGGGCTCTTGAGTTTGCGTGGAAGGTTGTAAAGCATGTAAAATCCAATGCAATGGTTTTTTGCGAGGAAAATGAAACACTTGGAATAGGGGCTGGGCAGATGAGCAGGGTTGATTCGGTTAAGATAGCGGTTATGAAGGCAAACAAGGATTTGAATGGAAGCGTGCTTGCGTCCGACGCATTCTTCCCGTTTAGAGACAGTATAGACGAGGCTGCAAAAATCGGGGTTAAGGCTATAATTCAGCCGGGAGGCTCAATAAGGGATAAAGAGGTGATTGAAGCGGCGAATGAGCATGGAATAGCAATGGTATTTACAGGCATAAGGCATTTCAGGCATTAAGGAGTTTTTTATGATGCGGCATATAAGCGATGTGGGATGGATTGAGGTAATAACAGGTTGTATGTACAGCGGTAAGACTGAAGAATTGATTAAAAGGCTTAGAAGGGCGATAATTGCAAAGCAAAAGGTTAAGGTTTTTAAGCCAATGATTGACAACCGCTATGCGGAAGATAAAATCTCTTCTCACAACAGAAACATGCTTGAGGCTATTGTTGTCAGGCATTCGGATGAAATACTTCCCTTAATTAACGAAGACGATGAGGTTATAGGAATTGAAGAGGTGCAATTCTTTGACGAAAAGATTTTAGATGTATGCAAATACCTTGCAGACAACGGGAAAAGGGTAATTGTTGCGGGGCTTGACCAGGATTACCTCGGGCAACCTTTTGAAAATACAATGAGGTTAATGGCAGAGGCAGAGTATGTTACAAAATTGCTTGCCATATGCGTTAAGTGCGGAAACCTTGCAAACAGGACGCAGAGAACTGTTAAAAAGAAAGACAGGATTGTGGTAGGCTCTGTAGGAATGTACGAGGCAAGGTGCAGAAAGTGTTTTGACCCTGAATTAAAGAACGAGGATTAAAATTCGATTTCTATAAAAAAGTTTTTCATTATCTCAATTGTCTTTTCAGGGCATTCTTCCTGAGGCACATGCCCGCAGTTTTCAATCACTTCCAATCTGCTATTTTTCAAATCCTTTTCAAGTTTATAAGCGGTTTTTATGGGAATTATCCTGTCTTTATCACCCCAGATTATAAGGGAGTTAGTTTCAATTTCTTTTATCCCGTTAACAAAACCTTCTATATCCCCCTTTAATAACTGCCTTGCTGTTTTTATTGAGCAGTACCTGTCTCTCAAAGATTTAACTTTGTATGCTTCAATAAAATCTTCGCTTACTTTTGAATAGTCATGCCATACCTCTTTTAATGCGTTCTTTGTTGCAACTTCAGGTGGAATTATCAGAGATAGTATTTCGCTGATTATCGGAAGGGTTAAAATCTTCATAAAGGGAGGCAATTCCTGAATGTATGCCATTGTATCAATTAAAACCAACCCTTTTATTGTGTTTGCAAATCCCCTTTTCTTAAACTCAAGGGCTATTCCCATTGCAAGCCCGCCGCCGTAGGAGTTTCCCACAATTACAAAGTCTTTTATCCCCTTTTCCTCAATAAATTCCATAACATTTTCAAGGTGGTCAAAGAAAGAGTATTTATTGTCGTAAGGTTTAGGCGATTTTCCGAACCCTTTTAAGTCTAAGGCAATACACCTGTAATTCTTTGAAAATTCCGGGATTAAGTGTCTCCATGTAAAGGTATTTACTCCGAAACCGTGTATAAAGAGAATTGTTTTGCCTTTCCCCTCTTCCTCGTAATAAAGTTTCATACTTCCCCCTTTTAAGGGCTTTTTTTCAGTTTATTCCATATTTTCTTTTGAGGCAAGCATTCCGCAGGCTGCCGAGATGTCTTCTCCCTTGGATTTTCTTATTATTGCGTTTACCCCTTTGTCAATTAAAACCTTTTGAAACGCTAAAACATCCCTTTCTTCAGGCTTTTCAAATTTGCTTCCGGGGTATGGGTTAAAGGGTATAAGGTTTATTTTATACTTAATTCCTCTTAAAAGTTTGTAAACCCTCAATGCGTCTTCTTTTGTATCGTTAAAGCCTTTTAACAAAACATACTCAAAGGTTATTCTGTCTCTCTTTGCAAGGGGGAATTTTCTCAATTCTTCAATCAATTCATTTAAAGGATTGCCTTTGGTCACAGGCATAATCTCTCTTCTCTGCCCTTCGGTTGAAGCGTTAAGTGATATTGCAAGCCTTACCTTAACGGGAAATTTTGCAAGTTTTTTTATTCCCTCAATCAAACCTGAGGTTGAAACGGTTATCCTTCTCGGGGACAAATCCATCAGGTTTTTGTCTGTAAGTATTTTAATAGCCTTAAAAACATTTTCGGTATTGTGCAGAGGCTCTCCCATTCCCATAAAAACAATGTTAAACTTCTGCTTTTCAGGAAGGCCTGCATATTTCTTCAGCAATAAAACCTGGGAAACTATCTCGGCAGGTGTAAGGTTTCTAATAAAGCCCATTGTAGCAGTTTTGCAGAACTTACAACCCATTGCGCAGCCTACCTGAGAGGATATGCAAAAGGTAACCTTCCCCTCGTTCATGGGGATTAAAACAGATTCAATAAATAGGCCGTCAGGGAGTTTGAAAACAAACTTTGTTGTTCCGTCTTTTGAAACACTCTCCCCTGATTTTTCAATAATTATAATTTTCGCATTTTTGTTTAACTTTTCCCTGAAATCCTTTGACAGGTTGGTCAT
>WFPG01000150.1 GCA_015487755.1 Acidobacteriota bacterium | reverse complement strand
TGCGGAAGAGTATGCAAAAAAGATAAAAGAGTACTTTGCTTACGATATAGAGCCTGACGAGGTTAGAAAGATACCGAGAAACAAACTTACGGAAGAGATGTATAAAAGGGTAACCGAAGCCTATAACGAGAAGGTAAGAAAAATAGGCAATGAAGAGATGTTTAAAATGCACGAAAGGTTTGTTGCCCTTCAATTCCTTGACAGGCACTGGAAAGACCACCTTTTGAATATGGATCACTTAAAAGATGCAATAGGCTTAAGGGGATACGGCCAGAAAGACCCTATTATTGAGTATAAAAAAGAGAGTTTTGCCCTTTTTGAAGATATGATGTCCAGGGTAGAAGACAATATTATCAAGGTTCTCTATTGGATTCAGCCTGCTTCGGAAGAACAGGTAAGAGAAGAAAAGAGAAAGGCAAAGGCAAAACAGAAAAGGCTGTTGCACGCAAGCGCGAAAGACCAGCAGGCTCCGGTTGTCGCAACGGTTAAAAGGGATAAGCCTAAAATAGGAAGAAATGACCCCTGCCCCTGCGGCAGCGGTAAAAAATATAAAAAATGTTGCGGAAGAAATGAGAGGTGATTGATGCTTGATAAAATGCCTGATATTGCTTTAACCTTTGACGATGTTTTAATTGTCCCGGGATACTCTGAAGTCCACCCTAACGATGTTGATGTTAGCACTGTTCTTTCAAAAAAGATTAAGTTGAATATCCCCCTAATCAGTGCCGCTATGGATACAGTAACGGAATCAAGGCTTGCAATTGCCATAGCGCAGTTAGGGGGAATAGGGATTATTCACAAAAACCTTTCAATTGAAGAACAGGCTGAAGAGGTTGACAAGGTTAAAAGGTCTGAATCGGGAATGATTGTTGACCCTATTACCATTTCTCCTGATGCCTCAATTTATCAGGCTGAAGAGTTAATGGCAAAGTACAAAATTTCAGGTGTGCCTGTGACACAGTCAGGTAAAGCGGGCGGCAAACTTGTCGGCATACTTACCAACAGGGATTTAAGGTTTGTAACAGACCTTAATAAGAAGGTAAAGGATTTAATGACCAAAGAAAACCTTGTAACAGTCCCGGTAGGAACCACTCTGGAGCAGGCTAAAGAGATACTTCACAGGCATAGAATTGAAAAACTTCTTGTAGTGGACGATGATTTTCATTTAAGGGGCTTAATTACCGTTAAAGATATTGAAAAGAAAATACAATACCCTCATGCTTGTAAAGACGAATTGGGAAGGCTGAGGGTAGGCGCGGCCATAGGGGTTACGGGAGATTACCTTGACAGGGCTGACGAACTTATAAAAAAGAATGTTGACATACTTGTAATAGATTCTTCCCACGGCCACTCTGAAGCGGTTTTAGAAGCTACCAGGATTTTAAAGAAAAAGTACCCTGAAAAAGAGTTTGTTGTAGGAAATATTGCAACGGCTGAAGGCGCTGAAGCGCTTATTAAAGCTGGAGCTGATGTGGTTAAGGTTGGAATAGGGCCCGGCTCTATATGCACCACAAGGGTTGTAACAGGTTGCGGAATGCCCCAGATAACCGCTATTGCGGAAGCGGCAAAGGTTTGTAAGAAGTATAATACCCCTTTGATTGCGGATGGGGGAATAAAGTTTTCGGGAGATATAACAAAGGCTTTGGTTGCAGGTGCTGATTCAGTTATGATAGGAAGCCTTTTTGCGGGAACGGACGAAGCGCCGGGAGAGACTGTTTACTATCAGGGAAGGACATACAAAACTTACAGGGGAATGGGCTCAATAGGTGCAATGAAAAAGGGAAGCGCAGACAGGTACTTCCAGTCTGCCGATGTTGAAAAAACAAAACTTGTTCCCGAAGGCATTGAAGGCCAGGTGCTTTACAGAGGGAGTTTGTCGGGCATAATATATCAGTTAGTCGGAGGCCTTCGTTCAGGGATGGGGCTTGCAGGCTGTAAGAATATAAAGGAATTGCAGACAAAGGCGCGTTTTATAAGGATTACAAATGCAGGGTTAAGGGAAAGCCATGCGCACGATGTTGTAATCACAAAAGAAGCACCGAATTACAGGTTAGACTGATATGTATCAATTTTTAGCTAAAGGCGGCCCCCTAATGATACCCATAATAGGGGGATTTATTTTAGGGCTTGCCATTATAATAGAAAGGTTTATAAATTTAAGGTACTACAAAGTTGTAAATTCCGAACTTTTTTTAAAAGTAAAAGAGTATATTGCGGACGGGAAATTTGACCTTGCACTTAATTATGTTAGAAAAAACGCAAGTTCGGTAGTTAAACCTCTATTGATAGAGGCAATTGAAAATAGGGATTTGCCTGAAGAGGATTTAAAAGAGTTAATAGAAACCGTAGGTAAAAAATCCACCAAAATGCTTGAAAAAAACCTTGCAACATTGTCCACAATCGTTTCAATTGAGCCTCTTTTAGGCTTGTTAGGCACGGTTACAGGTATGATTAAGGTTTTTGCGGTAATATCGGCAAAGGGTTTGGGGCATGCAGATTTGCTTGCCAAAGGTATATCCGAGGCATTGATAACCACGGCGGCAGGTTTGAGCATTGCCATACCTTTCTTGATTTTTTACAACATATTTAACGAAAAGGTTGAGAACATAATAATTGAACTTGAAACGGAAATCTTTTCCATATTTAAGAATTTAAAATGAACTTTAGAGATGAAAACGGAAGAAAATCTACAAGGGTTTTAATTGATATATCACCTTTAATTGATGTCGTTTTTATACTACTTCTATTTTTTGCGGTATCCACAACTTTCAAGGAAGAGGTAGGCCTTCCCTTAACCCTTCCCACAAGCAAGGTTAAAACCACAAAGGTAAAACAAAAAAATGTTACTATTTACATAACAAGGGACGGGGCTTATTATATAGGTAAGAAAGAGGTTAAAGAGAACCTGCTTGTTGAAGAGATTAAGAAAGAACTTGAAGTAAGCGAAAAGAAAGAGGTTGTTATTAAAGCGGACAAAGGGGCTAAGTATGAAAGGGTGTATAAGGCTATGGATGCCTCAAGGCAGGCAGGGGCAAAGGGTTTAATGGTTGCCGGAAGCGCAAAATAAGGAGGCTTTATGTCAGAATTTATTGAAGTAGCAAGGTTTTCAAAAAAAGACGAGGCGGAAATTGTTAAAGGATTACTTGAAAGTAACGATATTCAAGCGTTTGTTGACGATAAAGGCACTCAAATGATACCTGAGACTTTCGGAGATCTTGCGGTTTACAGAGTATTGGTTAGAGCGGAAGAATTTGACAAGGCAAAAAAATTATTGGAACAATATGAGAAAGAAGATTGATGAGGTTAAACTTTAGAAGATTTACATTTATTGCAATTGTTTGTTTTATATCATTTTTGTCTTTTCCGAAAACCATTAAAGTAGGGATATTTCTCAAACAGAAACAGGTTTTTGTATCTTCAACCTCGAAGATTGTTGTTTATAGAGGAAAAAGGAAAACTGCCGTTATCCCTGCCAATACAAAGGTTTTTTTCTGGGTAAAACAGGGTAGTGTTAAAAGAAGCAGTGGAAACGGCGGTTGGTATATTCAGGTAGGGGTTTTTAAAAGAGACAGTTCAATTCAAAATTGCACCAGATTGCTTGCAAAGGTTACCGATTTAGAGCCAGTAATAGAAAAAACAGGAAAAGGGCTTTATGTAGTAAAACTCGGCCCTTTTGAAAACTTAAGTGAAGCCGGTGCGTTGAAAGATTCTCTTAAAATGGGCGGGTTCCCTGATGTTTTTATTGTGTCGGCTTCTAAAAAGAAAAAAAGAACAAGGATTTATTTAATAGATTCGGAATACAATAAAAGGTTTATCTCTCATTCTAAAATTATTTTAAAATCAAAAAAATTGATAAAGGTAAACGGCAACAGGTACAGGGGCATAATAGAGATAGTACCTTACGGCGGCAAAATGAATGTTATAAATGTAATAGATGTTGAGGATTACCTTAAAGGGGTTATACCCGCAGAGATGAGCCCTACTCTTTACCCTGATTTAGAGGCTTTAAAGGCACAGGCGGTGGCTGCAAGAACCTATGTCTATTACAATTTAGGCCAATTTAAACAGATGGGTTTTGATATATGTGCAACCCAGAGTTGTCAGGTTTACAAAGGGTACGATGTGGAAAGGGATTTATCAAGCCAGGCTGTTGACGAAACTATAGGGGAAATTATTACATACAACGGTAAGCCTATAAACGCTATGTTTACCGCTTACTGCGGGGGACATACCGAAGATGTCGAAAAAATCTTCGGCGGCAGGCCTGTGCCGTATTTGAGAGGGGTAAAGTGCGGAGGTGAAGGAAACTTTCCGCATAAAACAGTATCGGCAAAAATGGTTTTAGAGCCTGTTTCTACACCTTATGTTTCAAGGCCTTACCTTGCAATAGCGGTTTTAATGTCAAAGGGGTTGTTAAACCCTAACGAATTGGACGGGTTAAACGAAAACTGGGGCAAAGGCTTTGCGCAGGCATATCTTGACAGGGTTTTGAAGTATCTGGGCATTGATGTAAAAGAAATACCCCTTAACTCTTCAAAGTTAAATGATATAGGCGAGTATCTCGCTATCCAGATTTTTAATACCCAGTCAATGAAGCCGATTTTTGAAAGTGAATTGATTACCCAGGATTTGCCTGAAGTCAAGGCAAAAAAGATTGATATATTCGGTATAGCATATTCTCTCCTAAAAACTTTTGAAAAGATTGACTATTACAACCTTGATTTTCAAATTGTTGATAAGGACTTTCTTTTCGGCCTTGAAAGCCCTGAATTTTTATTTGTAAACCAGGGTAGGACAGAATTGTCTGTTCCCGTCGCTACAATAAGAGTAGGAGACAGGTTAAGGGTTATTTACGATAAAAACAATATCCCCCTTGCAATAACAATAGTAACCCCTGAATCTCAATTGGGGTTAACCGATTCCTTTTTAAGCGGTTACTTCTGGTATAAATTTCTTACTGTTGATGAATTGAATGAAAGAGGAAAGAAATTCGGTTTTAAGAAACCGATAACGGATATTGAGGTTGTAAAGAAAACCGATACCGGAAGGGTTGTTGAAATAAGGGTTAAAAGCGGGAGTTATTCAAGGCGTTATAGAGGTTTGAAAGTCAGATGGTTTTTCGGTGTAAAGGAAAATAAGTTTGAATTATATAAGCGATATAATGAAAACGGCAAATTAAAAGGTGTTTATCTAACAGGCAATGCCTGGGGACACGGGGTAGGTATGTGCCAGATAGGTGCTTTCGGGCTTGCTTTAAAAGGCTGGGATTATAAAAAGATTTTAAAACACTATTACACAGGTGTTGAAATAGTTTCAGAGGAATAAAATGAATATACTTCTTGTAAATGATGACGGCCCTTATTCGGAAGGGTTGATAAAACTAAAAGAAAAACTTGAGGAAAAAGGGGTAAATGTTTTTGTTTTTGTCCCCCATCAGGAGATGTCGGCTTCTTCCCATTCACTCACCCTTAACAAACCTTTGCATGTTAAAGAGATAAAGAAAAATTACTTTATAGTTGACGGCACACCTTCAGATTGTACTTACCTTGCTTTGTTTTACTTTTTAAAAGATAAAAAAATAGACTTTGTTATTTCGGGAATAAACAAAGGCTACAATATGGGGGAAGATGTATTTTACTCGGGGACGGTTGCAGGGGCAATGGAAGCATACTTTCATAAAATAAGCGGCATAGCGGTTTCGGTAAAAGATTTTTCAGACATTGAAAAGGTAGCATATCACTTTGTTGACCTGTTTTTTGAATTGATAGAAAAAAAATTGCCGGAGCCCTTTCTGTTAAACATAAACTACCCTGAAGGTGAAGTTAAAGGGATAAAGTTTACATCCCTTTCTTCAAGGCTTTATCCGGGAAATGTAGTTGAATGTGTTGACCCGAGAGGGGTTAAAAGTTACTGGATAGGGGGAGTGCCCGCCGTGTGGAACGGGGAGAAAAACTCCGATGTAAAAGCGGTAAACAACGGTTATGTTTCAATTACCCCTTTAAAAGCCGACATTACCGACAGGGATTTTTTAAAAAAATAATGTATTTTTTTTTAACTGTTTTTCTTTTTCTTTATTTTTGTTTTTGTAATTCCTTGATTATGCAGGTGTTTTTCATTTTGGGAAATTAAAAATTTTTCAAAAATTAAATTTCACTCCAGCACAATATTTTGTGTTGACTTATCTTTTACACCACAATATAATCTAATCAAGAACTGTAAAATATAGGAGAAAAAGATGAGCGAAAAAGAACAGGTTAACGATGTTTTTATGAAGTACACCCCTGTTGAAGAGATTATTAACAGGCAGGGTGAAAAGGTAAAATTTGATGATTTAAGGATTCTAAACGCTGTTTTAAAGGCCGGAAAGGCTTCAGGGGAATTTTCAGAGGTTGAGGCAAACAGAATAACTTCTATGGTTGTGAGAATGGTTAATTACAAATTTCAGGGCTCAACCCCTACAATTGAAGATATTCAGGATATGGTTGAAGAAGCCCTTGTTATGGCGGGCTATCTGGACACCGCAAGGAGATACATAAAATACAGGGAAAAGAGGAGAGAGGCAAGAGAGGCTAAAAAAGCCTTAATTGAAGCAATTTCCACCGTTTCCGAGTATGTAGAGAAAAGCGATTGGAGAGTAAACGCAAACGCAAATCAGGGCTACTCTTTAGGCGGCTTGATTTTAAATACCGCCGGAAAGGTTATTGCAAATTACTGGCTTAACAAGATATATCCCGATGAAGTGGGCAAAGCACATATTGAGGGGGATTATCACATACACGACCTTGATATGTTAAGCGGTTATTGTGCAGGCTGGTCTTTGAAACAGTTGCTTATAGAGGGCTTTAACGGAGTGCCCGGCAAGGTTGAATCTAACCCGCCGAAACATTTAGGCTCTGCTTTAGGCCAGATGGTTAACTTTTTAGGCACTCTTCAAAACGAATGGGCGGGGGCACAGGCCTTTTCCTCTTTTGATACCTACCTTGCCCCTTTTATAAGAAAAGACAAAATGAGTTATAGAGAGGTTTATCAGGAGATTGAGGGTTTTATATACAACTTGAATGTGCCTTCAAGGTGGGGAAGCCAGACTCCCTTTACAAACCTGACATTTGACTGGGTATGCCCCGAGGATTTGAAGAACCAGCGCCCCATAATAGGCGGGAAAGAGATGGATTTTACTTACGGGGAATTGCAAAAAGAGATGGATATGATAAACAAAGCCTACATTGAGGTAATGATAAACGGGGACGCTAAAGGGCGTGTATTTACATTCCCTATTCCCACTTACAATATAACCGACGATTTTGACTGGGAGCACCCCAATACCGAATTGCTCTTTGAAATGACCGCAAAGTACGGGCTTCCTTACTTTCAGAACTTTATAAACTCTGATTTAAAGCCGGGAATGATAAGGAGTATGTGCTGCCGTTTGCAACTTGATTTAAGGGAGTTGTTGAAAAGGGGGAACGGGCTTTTCGGTTCTGCCGAGCAAACAGGCTCAATAGGGGTTGTTACAATAAATATGGCAAGGTTAGGCTACCTTTACAAAAACGATATAGACGGTTTTTACAAAAGGCTTGATTACCTTATGGAACTTGCAAAAGTGAGCCTTGAAAAGAAAAGAAAAACAATATCAAAACTGCTTGAAGAAGGTTTGTTTCCTTATACCAAAAGGTATTTAGGGGGGTTAAGAAACCACTTTTCAACAATAGGGTTGAACGGTATGAACGAGGCAATAAAAAACTTTACCGAAAACAGGCACGATATAACGGACGATTTCGGTAGAAAGTTTGCAAAAGAGGTGCTTGTTCATATGAGAGAAAAATTGGTTAAATTTCAGGAAGAAACAGGCCACCTTTACAACCTTGAAGCAACCCCGGCAGAGGGGACAACCTATCGCTTTGCAAAGGAAGACAAAAAGAGGTTTAACGACATAATTCAGGCAGGCACCGAAGACGCTCCGTATTACACAAATTCAACTCAATTGCCTGTAGGGTTTACAAACGACCCGTTTCTTGCTTTAAAATTGCAGGACGATTTGCAAACACTCTACACAGGGGGAACGGTGCTTCACCTATATTTAGGTGAAAGGGTATCTTCTTCAAAAGCCTGCAAAAGGATTGTTAAAAGGGCTCTTGAAAACTTCAGGCTTCCTTATTTAACCATAACCCCTACATTTTCAACATGTCCCAAACACGGCTATATAAAAGGGGAGCACGAATACTGCCCTATTTGCGAAAAGGAAGAAAAGGAAAGAATTTTAAAACAGATAAAAGAGATAGAAGAAAAATTAAATAAATTGGAGGCATAGATGACTGAAAGGGAAATTCTTGAAAAAAGGCTTGAAGAATTAAGGTATAAACTTGAAACAGTCAAAGGGGAAAAATGCGAAATCTGGACAAGGGTTATGGGTTATCACAGGCCTGTTTCAGAGTTTAACAAAGGGAAGAAGAGCGAGTTTAAGGAAAGGGTTTACTTTGAGGAAAGCGTGGCTTTAAAAAGGCTTTGATTTTTAAATGGATAAATTGCACATAGGGGGGGTAACCCCCTTTTCTACTATTGATTACCCTGACAATTTGTCTGCGATTTTCTTCTTTCAGGGCTGTGTATTCAGGTGCCCCTATTGCCACAATTTAGAGTTTCAGGAGATAAAAGAGCCTTTTTACCCTCTAAAAGGGTTTAAAGATTTTATTAAAGAGAGAAAAGGGTTTTTAGACGCAATAGTTTTCAGCGGGGGGGAGCCTTTGCTTTTCCCCGACGAGTTGGAACTTTTATGTAAACTTTCTAAAGAAAGCGGGTTTAAAACAGGCTTGCACACCACGGGGTTTTCCCCCGAAAGGCTTAACTCTTTAATTGAAAAGGGTTTAATTGATTGGGTTGGAATAGACTTAAAAGCGGATATGGAAAATTACTCCGTTGCCTGCGGTGTTGAAAAAAACTTTTTTGACGAAACGGTTAAAAGCATTCAGATTTTAAAGCAAAGCGGGGTTGATTTTGAGGTAAGGACAACAGTTTTCAAAGAAATTGCAAACATTGATTTGTTGAAAAAGGTTTTGGAAACATATAACGAATTGAATATTAAAGCACCTGTTTTTCAGGTTTATTCGGAACAAGGAAAGCCTGATAAGGGTATTGAGATTTT